>DAHUZT010000116.1 GCA_027315005.1 Acidimicrobiaceae bacterium
TCCGTTGCGTCGTCGACGAGCTCGTCGTCGGGTTCGTGGCCGAGGGGCGGGCCGATCTGGTCCAGGAGGTGACCTTCAACTTTCCCGTCCAGGTGATCGCCCACATCCTCGGGCTCCCGCGGTCGGACTTCCCCCAGTTCCAGCGGTGGGCCATCGCCATCACCAGCGTGGCCGCCAATTGGGAGCGGGGAATGGCCGCGTCCGAGGCACTGCGTTGCTACTTCGCGGACGTTCTCGGGGAACGTCGCCGGCACCCGGCCGGAGACCTCATCAGCGAGCTGGCCGCGGTAGAGGTCGAGGGTCGACGTTTGGACGACGAGGAGATCTACTCATTCCTCCGGCTCCTCCTTCCCGCTGGTGTGGAGACGACCTACCGGGCGTCGGGCAGCCTCCTCTACGGGCTGCTCACCAATCCGGACCAGCTGGCCGCGGTGACCGCCGACCGGTCGCTCCTCGCACAGGCGTTCGAGGAGACCATCCGATGGGAACCTCCGGTGACCATCATCCTTCGCCGGGCCACTCGGGATACGGAGCTGGGAGGCATGCCGGTCGAGGCGGGTGCCGACGTGGGCCTGCTGCTCGGCGCCGCAAACCGAGATGAGCGCAAGCACTCCGATCCCGACCGGTTCGACATCTTCCGTCCGTCCAAGCAGAACGTGGGCTTCGGCTTCGGGATCCACGTCTGCCTGGGGATGCACCTCGCCCGCATGGAGACCCGGGTGGCGTTGAACGCACTGCTCGACCGCCTCCCCGGCCTTCGACTCGACCCGGAGCCCGGCCAGGACCTCCACATCAAGGGCATGGCCTTTCGCTCACCGATCGCACTGCCGGTGGCGTTCTCCAGCTCCCCCTGACGCCGCCGATACCCCCTTGTTCCACCGACCAGGACCGGCTATCCGACCGGGTCCTCAGCGTCCGTGCAGCACTTCCGGATTGACGCAGTAGAGGGGCCGAGCTCCTGCCAGTAGCCGGCACAGGTCCTCTGCGATGGTGGCGGTGTGGTTGACCTCGGTGTCGTAGGTGGCGCCACCGATGTGAGGGGCGAGCACCACCGAGTCGAACATGGTGAGGGGATGGTCGGAGTCGAGGCGCTCACCTTCGAAGTGGTCCAGTCCCGCAGCAGACACTTTCCCCGAGCGGACGGCGGCAACCAGGGCGTCGGTGTCGTGCAGCGCAGCCCGGGCGGTGTTGAGGAAGACGACGCCGTCGCGCATGGCCTCGAACTCCTTGGCACCGATCATCCCCGTGGTCTCCGGGGTGACCGGTGCATGGAGTGAGACGATGTCGGATCGACTGAGCAGCTCGTCGAGGCCGACGGTGGCCTCATCCGCATAGGGGTCATGGGCGATGACCCGCATTCCCAGGCCTTCCAGGCGCCAGCGGAGCGCGCGCCCGACGGCTCCGAGCCCGATCAGCCCGACGGTCCTTCCCCGCATCTCCCATGCCCGGAACCGCTGGTAGGGAATGGTGCCGTCGCGGTAGATCTGACCCTGGCGCACGTCGGCGTCGGCGGCGAGCACCCGGCGGGTGGCGGCGAACAGGAGGGCGACCGCGAGCTCGGCCACGCCGTCGGCGTTCCTCCCCGGTGCCCGCAACACGGGGATACCCGCCGTAGTCGCACCCGGGACATCGACATTGGTCGGATCACCACGGCAGCTGCAGACTGCGATGAGGGGCAACTCGAAGAGCGGACCGGCACACTTGTCGCTCTCGACGATGACGATCTCCGCACCGAGCTCATCGGCTCGCCGTGCCAGCTGATCGGCGTCGAAGATGCGGAGCGAAGGCTGGTCGAGCCACGAGTCGAGGGTGAGCTCTGCGAGTTCGGAGAGTAGGTCCAGTCCTGGGCCCCGTACTGCCGCGGTGACGAGTGCCTTCGGTCGCTGTCGGTCGGTCACGATCACGCTCCCTCATTGGTGCCATCTGTTGTGTCTGTGGTGCCGGCGGACCGACCTCTCACCGTGGAGGAGATGGATGCCTCATCGATGGCTCCCTCAGACATCGAGAGCATGCCGGCCACGAAGCCGTCGAAATCCGAGGTCTTCATCTCCACCACCGACTTCAGGTCCGGGAGGTAGTGCTCGAAGCCCGGGTTGTCGATGCAGGAGACGATACCCTCCGCAACCTCTTCGGCCGGAACCAGTGGGCCCTGGTAGAGGGGCTCGTCGTTTTCTGGTTGGTCCCAGATCTCGGTGTCGATCGCACCGGGCAGCACGAGTCGGACACGCAGGCCGGTCCCGGCGAGGTCGGCGGCGAGGGACTCGCTCCAACCGGCCAGGGCGAACTTGGAGCCGCAGTATGCCGCTTCGGTGGCGATCCCCAACCTGCCACCGAGGCTGGACACGTTGACTATGGCCCCCGATCCGCGTTCGAGCATCCGGGGAAGCAGCGCCAGGGTGATTGCGACGGGTGAGAGGTAGTTCACGGTCATTGCCCGACGGACGTCGTCGAGGGTCAGTCGCTGTACGGGCCTGCGCAGTGGGATGCCCGCGTTGTTGACCAGCACGTCGACCTTGCCCATCTCGTCCCAGATCATCGAGACGACCCGGGCGGCCACATCGGGATCGGCGAGGTCGGCCGGGAACGAGCGAGAGCCTGGCGCCGGACCCGTGCAGTCGGCCAGCACCTCGTCGAGACGATCTCGGCGGCGGGCGACCAGCGCCACCGTTGCCCCGCGTCGGGCCAGCAGCCGAGCGGTGGCGGCTCCGATGCCCGAGGACGCGCCCGTCACCAGGGCCACCGCCCCCGACAGCCCGTCACCATCGCTCATCGTGACTCCGGAACCGTCACCTTGTCGGATCACGACGTCGAGCCCCGACCGTCCTGTCCGGCACCTTCCGGGGGCAGGCCGCGGACCACCCGGACCCGGGTGAACGCCTGCATTCCCTCTTCGCCGAGCTCGTGGCCGACCCCGGAGGACTTCCAACCGCCGAAGGGCGCCAGGTGGTCCATGGCGCTCATGCCGTGGTCATTGATGAAGACACTCCCGACCTCGAGCGCAGCCGCGATCCTGCCCGCCAGTTCGGGGTCCCCTGACCAGACCGACGCGCACAGTCCGTAGGTCGTGTCGTTGGCCTGGCGTACGGCGTCGTCGAGGTCGGTGTAGGCGAGGACCGGGAGAAGTGGGGCGAACTGCTCGTCGACGACGACCCGGGCCGTCGGTGGTGGGTTCTCCACGATGGCCGGCGAGACCAGGTACCCATCTCCATCGCGATCGGCTTGATGGACCGCCCCCGGACGGTGCACCCGGACGCCGCCAGCCACCGCCTCGGACACCATGGCCTCGGCCCGCCGTCTGGCTGCCGGAGTGTGGACCGGCCCCATCGACACCTCCTCGCGCAGACCGTCGCCAATCACCTCACGCGAGAGGCGCTCCACCAGGGCCTCCACGATCGCACCCAACTGGTGGGTCGGCACGTACAGGCGCTTGACCGCCATGCAGACCTGCCCGCTGGTCACGAAGGCGGCAGCGATCAAGCGGTCGGCGAGCGATTGGTCGATGGTGGCATCTGGAGCCACGATCGCAGGGTCGTTGCCACCGAGCTCGAGCACGACCGGCTTGGGTCCACCGGCGCCACCCGCCATGACCGAACGCCCGGCAGCCGGGCCCCCGGTGAAGGTGACCATGTCGATACCGGGGTGGGCGACCAGCCGCTCGCCGAGCGCGGCGTCGGGCCCGTTGAGCACGTTGAGGAGGCCTGGGGGCAGCTGTCCGGCCAGCGCCGCCGCCGCCGCCAGCACAGCACCCGGGCAGGTCGGAGGGCTCTTCACCACCACTGCGTTCCCGGTGAGCAGAGCTGGCAGGACTTTGTTCCCGAGGATGGAGACCGGCCAGTTGAACGGTACGACCACCCCGACCACGCCGGTCGGCACCCGCTCTACGAGGGTCCGGGTGCCATTCGGTGACATGGTGGATCGCGCAACGAGGGCCGCCTCCGCAAGTGGCGAGAAGGCACCGGCCATCCCGAAGAGGGTTTCGACGTCCATCGTCGACTCCCAGAGCACCTTTCCGTGCTCCCGGGTGAGGAGCCGGGCGAGCGCAGTGGTATCGACCTGTCCGGCGGCGAGCGCCGAGGCCTCAGTCAACCGGGCGGCACGTTCGCCGACCGGAAGGGCCGCCCAGTTCGGCTGGGCCCGTCGGGCTGCTCGGACTGCATCGTCGAGTTGCCGCTCCGACGCGGACGGTGCCTCGAGCACGGCCTCGGTCGGGCGGATCGGATTGAAGACGGGGTAGCGCCCGGCTCCACCCGCGACCGCCTCGCCGTCGATCACCAGGTCCGGAGCTACCGTCACCGCTCTCCCCAGTGTCGAACGGGATCTGCCGGGTGCCGATCGGTGCCGTTCGGGGTCGATGTTGAGAATGTCATTTTCATAGCATGATAATCTGCGGGTCCGATGCGCACCAGGACCCGGGACGTCCCGGGAAGGACGACGTCGGACCCGGATCCGAGGCTGCACGCCGTGACCGTCCCGATCATCTCGGTCGACCCCGCGAAGGATGGAGCATGGACCTGGCCAGGCTCGACGAGGCACGGGCCGTCCGAGTCCAAGGTGTTTGACTGGGAGGCTGACCCGTCCGGTGGACAGCAGGACCGTTCCCCGTGACCGGTGCCATGGATCCGTCCGGCGGGGGGGATCATCCCTCTTTCGATCCGTTCTCGGAGGAGTTCTTCAACGACCCCTACGCTCTCTATCGCCGGATGCGCGACGTGGAACCGGTCTCCTTCAACGCCGAGTACGGCTTCTGGGCGCTCTTCCGCTACGGGGACGTCTGCGCCGCCCATCGGGACTGGCAGACGTTCTCGTCCTCCCACGGCGTCGATCTCTCGACCCTGCGAACGCCTCCGGAGATCATCCGCCGGCTCGGCAGTATGATCATGCTGGATCCACCTGACCACGATCTGCTCCGATCACTGGTGAACCGGGTGTTCACCCCGAAGGCGGTGTCGGAGCTCGAGCCGATGGTGCGCCAGGTGATCGACGCCCAGCTGGATGCCTGTGATCAGAGCGGGTTCGACGTGGTCGGGGACTTCTCGGGTCCGTTCCCCGTGGAGGTCATCTCGCAGATGCTCGGGGTCCCGAAGGAGGACCGACAGCGCATCCGGCACTGGATCGACACCATCCTCCGTCGCGAGGAAGGCTCCATCGACCCGACGCCCGAAGGGGTTGCGGCAGCGCTCGAGAGCGCCGCCTACTTCCTCGATCTGGTTGCCGACAAGCGGGCGCATCCCGGTGACGACATGATCAGCCGCCTCGTCGCCGCTCGCATCGAACGGGACGACCACACCACGGCCCGTCTCAGTGACGACGAGATCGCCGGGTTCGTTGCGCTGCTGGGTGGAGCGGGGGCGGAGACGGTGACCAAGCTGGTGGCGAACGCCGCCGTGCTGTTCGCCGGAGACCAGTCCCAGTGGGCCAAGGTGGTCAGCGACCGTGCGGCCATTCCACGTGCCGTCGAAGAGGTCCTCCGCTACTGGCCGCCGTCTCAGTACCAGGGCAGGTTCTCCCTCCGGGAGTCCACCCTCTCCGGTGTGACGGTGCCCGCAGGCCATCCGGTCCTGCTGGTCACCGGTTCGGCCACCCGCGACGAGCGCTTCTTTGACCAGCCCGACCGGTTCGACATCGACCGTCCGCCGAGCCTGGCCCTCGGGTTCGGTTACGGGGTGCACAGCTGTCTCGGTGCCGCACTCGCCAGGATGGAGAGCCGGATCGCCATCGCAGGGCTGGCGTCGCGGTGGCCCAGGTTCGAGGTCGACCTGGACCGCTGCCGGCGGGTGCAGATGGCCAATGTGGCCGGCTACGCCTCGGTTCCGCTCAGCCGGCCGTCGTGAGTACCTCGGAGGGGTCGACCTTCTCGTCGCCGGGCGGGCATGCGTGCATCTCGAGCCGCCCCGAGGGGAGTCGTCCCGTGTTCAGCGCAGATCGCGATCTTGTTGGAGCTCCACCGTGTTCCCGGCCGGGTCGACGATCCAGATCTGCTCCACGTCTCCCTGGAAAGCCCGGACGAAGGGGACCGAGCGCGCTTCGAGCTCGCCGACCCAGGCGGAGAGATCGTCGACGGCGAAGCAGACGTGGGGTCCGGCCGGTCTGATCCCGGTCTCGCCGGCCGGAGCGTCGACCAGGTGGAGCTGCACCTGTCCGACCCCGAACCAGTGGCCGTCGATGCCAGGGATGTCGGGCCGGTCGGCACTTTCCAGTCCCAACCGGCGGTAGAAAGCCACGCTGGTCTCCAATGACCCCTCGACGTTGAGGCTGTGGTGGAGGACCCGGGTCACCTTCATCGCGGTGCCGACCCCGACGCCGGAGCGTCCTCGGACTGTCGGGCATCGTCGAGCGACGGCCCTTCGATCTGCTCCATCAGCTCGAGGCGAGCTCCCCCCGGCCAGTCGATGAAGGCGATGCGACGCCTTCCGAAAGAGCCCTCGACCTCGCCGGGCCCCCAGACCAGCTGTCTCCCGGCGACATCACGGTCGAGATCGTCGGTGAAGAAGGCCATGTGCAACAGGCACTCTGCCGGCAGTTCGACCACGTCCTCGTAGATCGAACGGGTGAACAGGGTGATGTCGAGTCCACCGAGCGTCACGTCCACCCGCTCTCCCCCGAACCACGGGCCCCGTTCACCGACGGTCGCTCCGAGGGACCGGTAGGAGCCGAGCGCGTCGTCGATCGAGCCGACTTTGATGGCCAGGTTCCCAAAACGGTTGACGGTCACTGTGCCCGAATCACGAGGGCCAGCCCTCGGGGACGACCGCATCGGAGATGGTTCGGGGGTCGACGGCTTCACCGGTGTTACCGGCCTGGTAGACCGCGAAGCAGAGCTGCAGCGCCTTGGCCGCTTCGCCACCGCTCATCTCGGCCACCGTGTCGCTCGTCAGTGCGTCGATGAAGTGTGATGCGGACCCATCGAACCCGAGGTTCCACGACGAGGGGACGTCGGGGAAGGCGGTCGTCCGCTGCTCGTGCCGGTGTCCTTGGTAGAGCTGGAGAGCGGGAAGATCCAAGAGCTCCCCCGTGCAACGGGTGACCCAGAGAAAGCCCTCGTCCCCTTGGATCTCGAAGAACTCGTCGGCACCGTAATAGGAGCTCCGCATCCACATCGACGGTGCATAGGACACGTCCATGCTCCCGAGGAGGCCCGGGTCCTCGTACTCGAAGATGGCGGCACAGGGCTCGAAGAAGTGATCGCGCCGACGCACCACCGCTTGGACCGAGACGATGTCCTGGTCGAAGAGCCAGAGTGCCACCGCGTACTTGTGGATCATGTCGTCGAACAGGTGCCCGCCGGGGCTGTCTGCGTTCATGCGCCAGGTGTAGCCGTCGGCCCGCAGACCGTTCTGGAACGAGGAGTCGGTCTGTCCGACCACCGTCCGCAGTCGGAGATGGGTGGGCGACCCGATGGCCCCGTCGTCGATGAGCTGCCGGGCGCGCAGCAGAGGAGGGTAGTGCCGAAAGCACTCACTCACCCTGAGCACGACCCCGGCAGCCTCGGCGGCCTCGGTCATCTTCTGCGCATCCGCCACCGAGTTGGAGATGGGCTTCTGGCACGACACGTGCTTCCCGGCGGCGACCGACCGCAGCACGTGTTCCGGGTGGAGGTGGGTCGGGGTGAGGATCTCCACGGCGTCGACGGAACCGTCGGCCAGCAGGTCGTCGAGATCGGTGTAGTACCGCGGAGCTCCCCATCGATCCGCCGCCGCCGCCGCCCGTTCCGGGAGTGGATCGCAGACGGCGACCACGGCACAGCGTTCGTCCTTCAGGTACCCTGCCACGTTCAGGTCCGCGATGTTGCCGGCCCCCACCACGCCGATACCGGGCCGACCGTCCAACACTGACACGGTCGTCAGTGTAGTCCCCGCGGTGCAGTCCGGCCGGCCTGTGCCCGGCGGCGGTCCGGTCCGTGGTGAGGCCTCCGAGCACGGCACTAGCGTGGCCGGTGGGATTGCGGTGGTCCGGGTCCGCTGGCGTCGCGGGTGCCGGCAGCCCACAGGGCAGCCCACAGGAGGTGAAGCGGAGGAGTGCCGGAACGAGGAGGTGCCATCGACCGGCCCCGGCATCCGGGTGCGGCGGGGACCGGAAGGCCGGGATGAACGACCGCGGTGACCGCGGCGGTCTCACCGGGCACTCGGCGTCGGTGTCTGTGCAGCAGGCCTACGACTCCTTCGATCCCGCTCGGTGGGCCACCGTCGGGCTTGGTCTCGAGGCAGGGCGGTGGGGGCCCGAGAAGGTTCCAGAGCGGCTTGACGGCATCGGCGTGCCGAGGGACGAGATCGAAAGGGTGTACCTCCCGCTGTCGAGGGTGCTCGTGTCGCTGGCAGAAGACCGGAGCCGTCGCCCGACCGGGGTGGAGGACGGTCATCCGTCGGGCCTGGGGAGGCCCGGCCTGGGGAGGCCCGGCCTGGGGAGGCGCCCCCTGGTGCTCGGGATCGCCGGCGGTGTGGCGGTCGGCAAGAGCACGACCGCAAGGGTGCTCGAGGCCCTGTTGGAGGGTGGACCCGCCTCCCCGGCGGTTGCAGTGGTGAGCGCGGACTCGTTTCTCTACCCGAATCGACTCCTCAGTGCACGGGGCCTGCTGGACAAGAAGGGGTATCCGGAGACCTACGACCTGGGATCGATGGTCGCTGCGATATCGGCCGTTCGGGCCGGTCGTCGGCGGGTGGCGGTCCCGGTCTACTCTCACGAGGAGTACGACATCGTCTCCGGAGCACGGTCGATCGTCGACCGCCCGGACATACTCATCGTCGAAGGGCTCGTCGTCCTCCAAGACGCACCCGGAGGATGCGGCACCAGTGCTCCGTCGGTACGCGACCTGCTCGACGCTTCGGTCTACCTCGACGCCTCGGAGGCCGACGCGTTCGGCTGGTTCTGTTCGCGGCTGGCAGATCTGCGCTCGGATCGCGACCGACGCGGGGCGTTCGCGACCTGGTTGGCCTCTCTTTCGGACGACGAGGTAGCGTCGATCGCCGAAGCGGCCTGGACGGGCATCAACAGGGCCAATCTGGTCGAGCATGTGGCTCCGACCCGGAGCCGAGCCCTGGTGATCCTCGAGAAGGACCGTCATCAACGGGTGGTCAGGGTGCTCTGCCGGCGGCCATGATCCACCATCGAGCGGGCGCGTCCACGCCCGGCGGTTCGGGGGAGGTGACCGAGCTGCTAACACTTGGGTTGAACGAAGCGGGGCGATCTGGCTGGTGACCAGGCTCGCAGCGGAATCGAGCGCACCAGCCCGATCGGCACCGGACCGTTTCGAGCACACGACCATGCGAGGAGCACGATGAGCACCACCGAGACCATCCCCGAAGCCGTCCATCTCGGCGCGGCGGACCTGCCGTTCGTCGATATCGGCAGCGGCAACAAATTGAAGGTGATCCAGGTGAAGCGCGCTGAGGGGCTTTGGATCGTGGAGAACGTCTTCCACGCCGGTTACCAGGTCCAGACCCACCGACATACCGGCCCCGTCTACGCCTATACGACCAGCGGTGCCTGGAAGTACAAGGAGTACGGGTACGTGAACCGGGCGGGCTCCTTCCTCTACGAGCCGGCCGGATCGGTTCACACGCTCGAATGCGTGGAGGACGAGACTCAGGTGTGGTTCCAGATGTACGGTGCCAACCTCAACCTGGATGCCGACGGCAACGTGGAGAGCGTGTTCGACGGACCGGGCACTTTGGAGGCATACCGGGCCCTGTGCGCAGCAGAGGGATTCCCGCCTCCTCGGGTACTGGAGAGCTGATCGAATCAGAGGTCGATGACGGAGCCGAATCCGGATTGGGCTCCCTTCGGGCGAAGGCTCGGCGAGCGTGGGAGGTTTGTCTTGGGCAGATGGCAGCGAGCCGAGATCGAAGAGGCGTTCGGCGTCTATCAACAGCGGGCATCCGAAGCCGCTCGCACCGGAGACTGGGGACCGTGGGCAGATCTGTTCACCGAGGATGCCAGGTACGTCGAACACCACTTCGGCTGGTTCGACGGTCGCCACGCCATCCGCGCGTGGATCTCGTCCTGCATGGCCGAGTACCCGGGTTCGGAGATGTCCGGCTTCCCCATCGGATGGTCGGTCATCGATGAAGAACGCGGTTGGGTCGTGTGCCAGGTCTGGAACCGGATGCGCGATCCAGGCGATGGGTCGATTCATCAGGAGTACAACGTGACCGTTCTCGAATACGCCGGAAACGGACAGTGGTCCTACGAGGAGGACATCTACAACCCGCTGCGGTTCGGCGCAATGGTCGCGGAGTGGGAGGATGCCCGGAGGGTGGCGTCTCGGGCCTGAGCGCGCCCGGGTCCGTGTGGCCCGGCGTGCCGGACGGCCGGCCCGGCGTCGCTCGAACTACGCTGCCGACGTGGAGCGCCGACGCCTGGGGAGGACTGAGCACCGTTCGTCGGTCGCCGTACTTGGTGGTGCGGCCTTCTGGGGTTCGAATCCCGAGGCGGCCGGCGCAGCATTCACTGCCGCGGTCGACGCAGGGGTGAACCATCTCGACGTGGCGCCGCAGTACGGGCGGGCCGAGGAGCTACTCGGGCTCCTCGTGCGCGAGCTGCGCGAACGCCTGTTCGTTGGATGCAAGACGATGCGGCACAGCCGGGACGGCGTGCGTGCCCAGTTGGAAACCTCGCTCGAGCTACTCGGCTGCGAGCAGTTTGATCTCTACCAGTTGCACGCGGTGACCAGTCTCGAGGAGCTCGAGTCCAGGGCGGGAGCGGTCCGGGCGCTGATGGAGGCGAAAGACGAGGGGCTGTGCCGATTCATCGGCATCACCGGACACGAGCTCGCCGCACCCGAGGCCCACCTCGAAGCCCTTCGCCGGTACGACCTCGACACGGTCATGTTCCCGATCAACCGGCAGCTCTGGTCCGATCGGGCATACCGGAAGGACGCCGAGGACCTGCTTGCCCTGGCCGAACAGCGCGACGTCGGAGTCATGGCCATCAAGACGGCTGCGGCCCGTCCGTGGGGTGCGGGACCACGCACGGCGACGACGTGGTACGAGCCCTATTTCGATCCCGAGCAGGTGCGCCGGAGCGTACGGTTCACACTCTCCGTTCCGGGCGTACACGCGCTCTGCACCCCGGGTGACCTCTCCCTGCTGCCGATCGTGCTCCAGGCATTGGCGGGAGACACCCGCATGGACGAGGTCGACCGCGAGCGGGAGGTCGCCGCGGTATCCGGTGAGGAGAGCATCTTTCCCATGCCGGCAACGTGAATGCACCGGGTGGTTGGACCGACGTCGAAGCGATAGCAGCTCCCATCCAGGGGACGGTTGTCTCGGTGACGGTCTCGGTCGGCGAGCGGGTGGACGACGGATCGCCGGTGGTCGTGCTCGAGTCGATGAAGATGGAACACGTCGTGGCCGCCCGCGGGGTGGGCACGATACGGTCGGTTGAAGTCGAGATCGGTGAGCTGGTGTCCCCGGGTACGCCACTGGTGGTCATCGACGCGCGACCTGCGGCCCGGGGCGCCGAGCAGGAGCAGGCCGAGCAGGAGCAGGCCGAGCTGGAGGCCGAGCTGGAGGCCGGATCCGAGGGGTCAGATCAGAGCGTCGTGCGGGCCGACCTCGCCGAACTGATTCATCGGCGGTCGCGTGTCCGCGATTCGGGACGGCCAGAAGTCGTCGAACGCCGTCACCGCCAAGGAAGGAGAACCGCTCGGGAGAATGTAGAGGACCTGTGCGAAGCCGGAACGTTCACCGAGTTCGGAGCGTTGGCCATCGCCGCCCAGCGAGGAAGGCGCTCACTCGACGAGCTGATCGAACGCACCCCGGCTGACGGTCTGATCGCAGGTATCGGGACTGTCAACGGCGACCTGTTCGGAGACCGACGAACGTCCTGTGCTGTTCTCTCCTACGACTACACGGTGCTTGCCGGAACCCAGGGACAGCAGAACCATCGCAAGAAGGATCGTCTCTTCGAGCTAGTGGAACGACTCCGGTTGCCGGTCGTGCTCTTCGCCGAAGGAGGGGGCGGCCGACCCGGCGACACGGATTACGCGGTCATCACCGGTCTCGATACCACCGCTTTCGCCGACTATGCCCGGCTGAGCGGTCTGGTTCCTCTGATCGGAATCGCCTCGGGCTACTGTTTCGCCGGAAATGCGGCACTGCTGGGATGCAGCGATGTCATCATCGCGACCCCTGAGGCGTCGATCGGGATGGGAGGCCCGGCGATGATCGAAGGTGGTGGGCTCGGCACCTACCGCCCCGAGGAGATCGGAACACTCGAGGTCCAGGTGGGCAACGGCGTCGTCGATCTCGAGGCCGGTGACGACGCCGATGCCGTGCGGCTGGCCAAGCAGTACCTCTCCTATTTCCAGGGTACGACGGTGGGCTGGGCCTGCCAGGACCAGCTCCGACTCCGGACATGTGTTCCCGAACGCAGGGTCAGGGTCTACGACATGCGAAAGCTGGTCGACATTCTGGCGGACACAGGCTCGGTGCTGGAGATCCGTCCCAAGTTCGGGGCCGGCATGATCACCGCCTTGGCACGCGTCGAAGGTCGACCGATCGGCATCGTGGCCAACAACCCGATGTACCTGGGCGGCGCCATCGACAGCGAAGGTGCGGATAAGGCGGCGCGGTTCCTCCACCTCTGCGAAGCTCACGGTCTCCCAGTGCTCTTCCTGTGCGACACCCCCGGTTTCATGGTTGGACCGGAGGCCGAGCGGTCCGCTCAGGTGCGCCACTGCAACCGGATGTTCGTCGCCGGGGCTGCTCTCAGCGTCCCGTTCTTCACCATCGTGGTGCGAAAAGGATACGGGCTCGGCGCCCAGGCCATGGCCGGAGGGAGCTTCCGCGAGCCGATCTTCACCGTGGCCTGGCCGAGCGGCGAGCTGGGTGGGATGGGACTGGAGGGTGCGGTCCGTCTCGGGTTCCGTCGGGAACTCGAGGCAGTCGAAGATCCGCACCAGCGTGAGCTGCTCTTCGCCGAGATGGTCGACAGGGCCTACCAGCACGGCAAAGCGATCAATGTGGCCTCCGCCTTCGAAATCGACGACGTGATCGATCCGGCCGAATCCCGGCGACTGATCTCCAGGTCGCTCTCACCAACGCCACCACCGGGAGCTCGGACCCGAGAACGGAAGGTGATGGTCGATCCCTGGTGAGGGACGCGATGGTCGATCCCTGTCGAGCTGGGCGGCATGATCTGGCGCCTTCGAGATCCCCCACTCTGAACGTTCCGTACATAGTCTGGACCGCGGTGTCCCGACTCAGTCCAGGCGCAACGTACTGATGACCGAGAGCTCCATCGTCAGCCTCGCCCTGATCGCACTGGCTGCGGTGATCGCTCCGATCCTTGCCGAGTTGAGTGGCCGGTTGGCCATACCGGAGATCGTCCTGCAGATCGGTCTGGGCATCGTCCTCGGTCCCTACGCGCTGAACGTCGCCCATCCGACGAACGTCGTCTCCGGGCTCTCCGATCTGGGACTGACCTTCCTCATCTTTCTGGCCGGTTTCGACCTGGACCCGGCGGCGATCCGGGGGAAGCCACTCGCACTGGCGGTATCCGGCTGGGTGGTGTCACTCGTCGTCGCACTGACCCTGTCCTTCGTCCTCGTCTCGACCGGTCTGGTCCGCGACACAGTGGTCGTCGCGCTCGCCCTCTCGACGACCGCGCTCGGGTCCCTCCTTCCGATCCTGCGGGACGCCGGCGTGTTCGGGACCCGGTTCGGTGACCTGGTGTCGGCCATCGGGACGGTTGGCGAATTCGGTCCCATTGTGGCCGTTGCCATCTTCTTGACCCGGCGTGACCCGAGGATCACCGCGGCCCTGCTGGTGGTCTTCGCGGCGGTGGCCGTGGTGACGGCGGTGATCGCGGCGCGACCCAATCCGCCCAGTCTGGTGAACCTTTTCAGCCGGCATCTCGAATCGAGCGCCCAGCTTCCGGTTCGGGTGTCGCTGCTCCTGGTGGTCCTGCTTGTGCTGTTGGCCGAGACCCTGGGCCTGGATGTGCTCCTCGGGGCGTTCTCCGCCGGAATCGTGATGCGACTCATCGCCTCGGGTTCGGAGCCCGATGTGATCAAGGGCAAGCTGGAGGCGATCGGTTTCGGATTCCTCATACCGGTCTTCTTCGTGGTCAGTGGCATCACCTTCGACTTGCACGTGTTCCTCGACGACCCGGCATCGCTCTGGCGAGTCGCGTTCTTCGTGGGTCTCCTGCTCGTCTCGCGGGGCGTGCCCGTTCTGCTGCTCTACCGCAAGGAGATCACCCGGGCGGAGCGCTTGCCGCTTGTCTTCTTTTCGGCAACCGGCCTGCCGCTCATTGTCGTCATCACCGGAATCGCTACGGCAGCGGGCCGGATCGCTCCGGTGAACGCGGCATCGCTGGTGGCTGCCGGCATGGTCTCGCTGATGGTCTTCCCTGCCGCAGGGTTGAAAGGACTGCGCAGGGCCGGTGTGGGGAGGAGCGGAGGGACGGCCGATGCTGGAAGGTCCCGTGCTCCGGCCACCCGGCGCTCGTCGAGGCGCCGGTCCAAGGGCACCACCTGAACCGTTGCGGCGTGCCGGTCGACGCACTACGTTGGCCGCCAACAACGCAATGCCACTGTGCGGGGGAAGCCGGTCCAATTCCGGCGCTGGTCCGCCACCGTAGGCGGCGACCCACCGTGGTCGCCGTGAGCCGGGTTACCCGAGCGGTGGCCGAGCTCCCCGATTGTCGAGACACGGACCGGGGCTCGGTGGTCCTTCGCCGAATGGTGTCGCGCTTCCGGGTCCGGTCCGGGAAGCGAGCAACATGAGCCGACCGCACTCCCGGCACCCACTCCGGCGTTCCGTGCTCCGTCCGGTTCGTTCGCGGATCTCCGACGTCGCGGTTCCGGCCGCGCTGCTGGGACTCATCGTGCTGACGGTCCTGAGCGGGTCGGTTGCGACGATCGCGGCCCTGTCCGCACCTGCCGCGGCCGACCCCGTGTCGGGTTGCACCTCCTCGACTGGCGTCCTGGTGGCTGTCGACTTCGGCGCCTGGCCCTCGGGACCTCAGGGTGGCCGGGTCTACTACGGCTGCGCTCCCACTACCGGCTCGGGGCCCCCGACGACGGGTGTCACCGCCCTCCAGCATGCGGGGTTCGCCGTGGCCGGCACCGCACAGTACGGACTTGCCTTCATCTGCAGGATCGGCCTCTCTGCCGACAGTGAGGAGCCCACCGCAGCGCAGCAGTCCTGCACGAGCACGCCGCCGGGCGACGCCTACTGGTCCTACTGGCATGCAGATTCCGGCGCCAACTCGTGGAGCTACAGCACGCTCGGGGCGGCTTCCTATGACCCGCCTCCGGGGAGCATCGACGCCTGGGTCTTCGGTGCCGGGTCAGAGCCCACGGCGACTCCCGGGGAGATCCGGGCCTCGGCTTCGGTACCGTCGTCTGGGACTGGGTCTGGGTCTGGGTCGGCTGGGTCTGGGTCGGCTGGTTCGACTGGTTCGTCCCCGGGGGCGACTTCTGGCCCGCAGACCAACGGTTCGACAGGTGGTGGTGGGCCGAAGGCGCTGGCCCCGGGTGCGACCACGGGCGGCGGTCCGGCGCCCGGAGCCTCTCGATCGAGGTCGGCCGGGACGTCGACCGGGACTCCCACGACGACTCCGGTGTCGGGACAGCAGTCGACCGGCTCCGCCACCCCGGTCACGACTGTCCCCACCATCCGGAACATCTCGTCTGCGCCCGTGTCCGCACGGCAGGGCGGGTCGCCATCGGCCGGCGGGTCGCCCGTGCCGCTGCTGATCGGTCTCGCGGTCATCGCCGTCGTGGCCGGGACCGGCGGTGTGGTCGCGCGGCGACGGCGTCGAGCGCACTGAAGCTGGTGCATCGCACCCACCGCTTCAGCCTGCGTTCTCACCGCCGGGTCCCTCGGCCACTCCATCCGGTGGCCTGGTGGATCTGGGCGGTCGGGCTGGCGGCCACGGCCGGCCGGACCACCAACCCGGTCGTGCTCCTCCTCGTGCTGGCCGTGCTCGGGGTGGTGGTGGCCAACCGCCGGAGCGAGGCTCCCTGGGCGCGGGCGTTCAAGTACTACCTGGTCCTCGCCCTCACCGTCATCACCATCCGGGTCGTCTTCCGGTCCGTGTTCGGTGGTGACATCGAGCCTTCGGGAATGCACGTGCTGTTCTCGCTCCCCCATATCCCTCTCCCGGCCTGGGCGGCGGGGATCCAACTCGGTGGTCCGGTCACCCTCGAGGGAACGCTCTCCGCGCTCTTCGGCGGTCTCCAGCTCGGTACCCTCCTCTGCTGTCTGGGGGCGGCGAACGTGCTGGCCAATCCCAAGCGGGCATTGCGGGTTCTGCCGGGTGCCCTCTACGAGCTGGGCGTGGCCGTGGTCGTCGCCCTTTCGATGGCACCCCAACTGGTCGACAGCGTCCAGCGGGTGCGTCGGGCCCGGAAGCTTCGGGGTTCGGAGGCGAACCGCCGCCGCTGGTTGCGCTCGATCGCCATCCCGGTGCTCGAGGACGCGTTGGAGCGCTCGCTCCGGCTGGCCGCGGCCATGGATTCGCGCGGGTACGGGCGCACCGGCGCTGCCTCCCGAGCGGACCGCCGGGTCACGGGAGCGTGCATGCTGGGTGGAATGGGAGGCCTCTGCGTCGGCGCGTACGGTCTGCTCGACAGCTCGACCGGGGTGTCCGTCGGCTTCCCGGCTCTCGCCGCTGGCGCGGTCTTGTGTGCCGTCGGCCTGGCACTCGGGAGCCGGCGAATCCGTCGCACGCAGTACCGTCCGGATCCTTGGCGGCTTCCAGAGTGGCTGGTCAGTGTCAGCGGCCTGTTGCCTGCAGGAGCGTTCTTCGTCGGAGCGGGAATTCCCGCCAGAGGTCTCAACCCGTCTGCCGTCCCCCTCGAGTGGCCCACGGTGCCACTGGTTGCCGTTGTCGCCGTGTTGGTGGCCGCCTCCCCGGCGTTGATCGCCCCCCCGCCGGTCCGCTCGGTCGCCACCGGGCGGGCCAGAGCGCCGGCTTCGACGTCCGGGCGCGATTCCGGTTCGGGCTCGGCCGTCGACCTCGGGCCGGCACCGTCCGGCGAGAGAACGGACGCTCCGGCCGCGCCACGCGCTGGAGGCGTCGGAGCTGTCCGGGCGGTCCCGTGATCTCGTTCGAACGCGTTTCGGTGACCTACTCGGACAGCACCCGCGCCGTGCTGGACGGCGTAGACCTGGAGATCGAGGAGGGGCAGCTCGCCCTCGTGATCGGTCGGACCGGAGTCGGCAAGTCGACACTGCTCGGAGCGATGAACGGACTGGTTCCCCACTTCACCGGCGGTGTGCTGGCCGGAAGGGTGATGGTGGACGGCAAGGAGACGCGGACCCACAAACCGAGGGAGCTGGCCGATGTGGTGGGTGTTGTCGGCCAGGATCCTGCTTCGGGCTTCGTGACCGATACCGTCGAGGAGGAGCTGGCCTACGTGATGGAGCAGCTGGCCGTGGCCCCCGACATCATGCGCAAGCGTGTGGAGGAGATGCTCGACCTGCTGGGGATCGCCGAGCTCCGAGACCGCCCGTTGGCACAGCTTTCCGGTGGTCAGAGCCAGCGGGTGGCGATCGGGTCGGTGCTCACCTCGCACCCGCGGATCCTCGTCCTGGACGAGCCCACCTCCGCGCTCGACCCCACCGCCGCCGAGGAGGTGCTGGCGTCGATCACCCGGCTGGTCCACGATCTCGGGATGACGGTGGTCCTCGCCGAACATCGGCTGGAACGTGTGGTCCAGTACGCCGACCGGGTCATCGAGGTGATGGCCGACGGAACGGTCAGAGAGGGTCCTCCGGCGCTCATGCTCGGTTCGGCCCGGGTGGCCCCGCCGGTCGTCGAACTCGGCCGGTTGGTCGGATGGGATCCGGTGCCCCTCTCGGTGCGCGACGCCCGCCGTGAGGCCGGTCCGCTGCGCGCGATGCTCGGTGATGCCCCTGTCCCCGATCCCGTCCGGCCCGTGACCGAGCCGGCTCGGAGCCGGTTGCTCCGAGCGCGGAACATCGTCGTACGCTACGGCGACGTCGTCGCCGTCCGGGGTGTAGATGTGGACCTGACGGGTGGGGAGGTGGTTGCGCTGATGGGGCGCAACGGTTCGGGGAAATCCTCGTTGCTCTGGGCGCTCCAGGGATCGGGCCCTCGCCAGAGTGGAAGCGTCGATGTACACGGCGTCGATCCGAAGGCGGTTCCGCCTCCCGAGGCCCGCTCGCTGGTCGGTCTGGTTCCACAGACACCGGCCGACCTGCTGTACCTCGACACGGTGACCGACGAGCTCGACCTGGCGGACCAGGAGTCCACCGACCCTTCATCGTCTTACGCGAGGTCCCTCCTCGATCGTCTCGCTCCGGGCATCTCCGGCGACACCCATCCGCGGGATCTCTCGGAGGGCCAGAGGTTGGCCCTGGTGCTTGCCATCCAGCTGACGGCGGCACCCCAGGTCATCCTTCTCGACGAGCCGACGCGCGGTCTGGACTACACGGCCAAGCGGTCGCTCGCCCGGATCGTCCAGCGTCTGTGCAGCGATGGTTGCGCCATCGTCATCTCGACCCACGACGTCGAGTTCGTGGCGGGCTGCGCTGATCGGGTCGTGGTGATGGCCGCCGGGGACATCGTGGCGGACGGCGCTACGGCCGAAGTGCTCGTGGCCTCGCCGGCCTTCGCCCCACAGGTGGCGAAGATCCTGGCACCGCTCGGGTTCCTCACCGTGGAACAGGTGCAGTCGGCGCTCGGTGGGGTGGGTTGATGGGGTCGGACCGGTGTTGAACCGGGCTGGCACAAAGACCGGGACGGCGTCGTGGTGGGCTGGGACGGACCAGGTACCCGAACCCGGTCCCAGGGTCGCCATCACCGTCGGTCTGCGCTCGAGGTCGGTCATCGCCATGGCGTCGTTTCTCGGATTCGTGGCCTTCCTCTGGCCGTTCGTCGTCGCACCGGGTACGTTCGGCGACGGGACGATGGCTCCCTTGATGTTCGGCGCGCTCCTCGTCCTCGTCCTCGCCATCGTGTTCTCTGAGATCGCCGATGGCGGCATCGACGCGAAGGCCGTGGCCATGCTCGGTGTGCTCTCCGCCATCGGGGCGGCTCTCCGTCCACTGGGTGCGGGAACCGCTGGTATCGAAACGGTGTTCTTCACGATCATCATCGCCGGTCGGGTCTTCGGCGCCGGCTTCGGGTTCTCCCTCGGCTGTACGACCATCTTCGCTTCGGCGCTCATCACCGGGGGTGTCGGACCGTGGATGCCCTACCAGATGTTCGGCTGTGCCTGGGTGGGGATGTTCGCTGGTCTGCTCCCGCCGGCGAAGGGGCGGCGCGAGGTCCTCATGCTGGCGCTCTACGGCGCGGGAACTGGCTACTTCTTCGGCCTGATGCTGAACCTTTCGTTCTGGCCGTTCTCGGTCGATCCGCACAGCACCATCTCCTACCTACCCGGCGCCGGTCTGAGCGTCAACCTACGGCGATTCCTGGTCTTCGACGGGACGACCTCTCTCGGGTGGGACACCGGTAGGGCGATCACCAACTTCGTGCTCATCCTGGCCCTCGGCCCCGCGTTGCTCTCCACCTTCCGTCGCGCGGCGAGGCGGGCCGCATTCCACGCACCCGTCGTGTTCCGTGGAGGCAGGACGGGGAGGCAGGACGACGGGGTAACAGACGACGGGGCAGCAGTGACCGGTTCGCAGCTCGCTACCGCGGAGCCACCCATTCCCGGTGGCACCGTGTGACCGATCAGGGCGCGGGTCTTCTCACCGACGACCAGTCCCGGGCGTCGAGGTACGCCGAGAAGGCTTCGGCGATGACCTCGACGTCGGCCTCAGACTTGGGTCGTTGCAGCTCGTAGAGATGCGGGAAGTCGAGCCATCCGACGACCAGGCTCCACAGCCTGACCGCGTCATCGCCGGACGGCGGATCGACCAGAACTGGTCCGAACAGAGGCTTCCCTCCCGGAAAGATGAGCGTGGGCACGCCGAAACCACCCTTCGACACGACCGCCTGGTGGTCAGAGAGGACCTCGTCGCCGGTGGTCGGATCGGCAATGGCCGCTTCGAGCACCCCGGGCTCGAATCCGAGCTCACCGAGGAGGTCTGCAGCAACCTCGGGCCGATGTGGCTTCCTGCCATGTACGTGGAGCGCTCGACCTGCACCCGCGTACCAGCGATCGATCTGCTCCGGGCCCTGCCGGCGGAGGTAAGCGCCGATGCGCATCATCGACCATCCGTAGGTCCATTCGCGCTCCCAGGGGTGCTTCTTCCCCGCCTGGCGGTTGACCTCCTCCAGGCTGAAGAAGCGCCAGCCGACCTCGATTCCGGTTTCCTCCCGCACCGACCGCATCCAGATTGACGTCTGGTAGGCGTATGGGCACATGATGTCGAAGTGGAAATCGACCTTGCTCGGGAGATCGGAGGCCATCGTCGAGTCGGGGGATCCAAGGCGCCGGTCAGAAGTGCCCGAGAACGGGATGGGGAACGTAGCGCTCTTCGAGCAGGTCCACTTCGGCCTGGTCGAGCTTCAGCTGCTCCGCAGCGAGGGCATCCTCGAGGTGGGCGGGCTTGGTGGCGCCGATGATCGGGCTGGTGACACCCGGACGCTGGAGCAACCATGCCAGCGCGATCTGGGCCTGTGGCACGCCACGGGCGCTGGCGACCTCCGCCACCCGGTCGACCACGTCGAAGTCGGTCGGGTGGCTGTAGAGGTAGTTGGTGAAGTCGTCTGTGTCCGATCGGACGGTGTGGCGCTTGCCGTCGCGGGTTCTGGTCCCGGCAAGCACACCCCGAGCCAGCGGACTCCACGGGATGACCCCGACCCCCTGGTCGATGCAGAAGGGGATCATCTCGCGCTCCTCCTCGCGGTAGAGCAAGTTGTAGTGGGGCTGCATGGAGGCGAATCGTGTCCAACGGTGGGCATCGGCGAGATACTGGGCCTTGGCGAACTGCCAGACGAACATGCTGCTGGCGCCGATGTAGCGGGCCTTGCCGAGGCGTACGACGTCGTGCAGCGCCTCCATGGTCTCTTCGATAGGGGTCCGGGGATCGGCCCTGTGGATCTGGTACAGATCGACGTAGTCCATCCTCAGCCGGGTGAGTGACGCATCGATGGCGGCCATGATGTGTTTGCGCGACAGACCCCCGCCGTTCTCCCCGGGGGTCATCGGCATGAACACCTTGGTGGCGACGACCATCTCGTCGCGGCTGAGATATCGGGGCAGGATACGCCCGGTCGCCTCCTCGCTCGCTCCGTGGGAATAGGTGTCGGCAGTATCGAAGAAGGTGATACCTCCTTCCACGGCCGCCTCGACGATGGGCTCTGCCGCCCCCTCGTCGAGGACCCACGGCCGCTCGCTGTCGTTTCCGAAGCTCATCATGCCGAGACACAGCCGAGAGACCCGCAGTCCCGTGCTTCCTAGGTTGACATGGTTCATGCTGTCCTCCGGGATCGGCTCCGGCGTCGTGGTCCCCGTCGCCGTGGCCGATGGGGACGCCCGCCCTGTGTGGTCGACCCTAGCGGTTCCGGAGCACCAGGTCACCGAGGGGATCGTCCGAAAGGCGCGGTCGGCGTGCAAACATCAGGGCTGTGGCGGTACTCGTTGTCCGACATGCCGACGCCGGCAACCGCGGCACGTTCTCGGGAGACGACCGGGAGCGTCCGCTCACCTCTGCCGGTCGTCGTCGCGCCTCGTCCCTGGTGGACCTGTTGGAGCCGTTCCGGCCAACCCGGATCCTCTCCAGCCCGTACCGGCGCTGCACCGAGACGGTGCGACCGCTCGGTGACCACCTCGGTCTCACAGTCGAGCTGACCGACGACCTTGCCGAAGACCAGGGACGGAGGACGCTCGGGCTGGTCGAACGGCTGGCCCGAGGCAGCGACGGTACGGCACTGCTCTGCACCCACGGTGACGTGGCACTCGAGCTCCTCGATCATCTGATCCCGGGCCTCGACGGGCCCGAGCGGGGTGCCAACAGATTGCAGAAGGGCGACGTCTGGGTGCTCGACAGAGCCGGAGGGCTCAGTTCGGGAGACACCCTTCGGGCCCTCGACATCGTCGATCATCTCCGGACCGATGTGTACGACGTCGGCCGGTGAGCCGGGAGTGGCCACTACGCTCGGACGACCATGAGCCGAGAGCAAAGCGCCGGGCACGCCGACGAGCATCGCGTCGGCTTCGGCCGCTTCGATCCGGGTGCCTACCGCGCCTTTCGGATCGCAGGTCATTCGTTCGATCCCAAGACCCGCACGGTGGTGCTCCACTACGCCTTGGACGACGTCCACCACTTCGATGAGACGGTGGTCTTCGAGACGCTGCCTTCGGGGCCGACAAACCACGAAGAACCTGGTTTCGCCCGGGCCCTGATCAACCTGCAGGTGGCCGCGGGGGTCAGCTATTACAAGGCCGCGGCACCCCCCCAGATCCTCGTCGAAGGTGCCGCACTCACGACCGAGGAGCACGAACTACACCTGCATCTCTACGACGACGGCCTGCGCGAGTTCGCCGTGGCCAACGGACTTGTGGTTCCCCGACCCGTTCAGATCGACGCGGCCGGACCGGGGACGGCGCCGACCCTTTCCAGGAGAACCGGCAACAGGAGCATCCACGGCCTCGTCGTCCCCATCGGTGGCGGCAAGGACTCAATGGTCCTCATCGAGGCGGTCCGTCACCTCGACGACCTTCGTCCGCGGTTGTTCGCCGTCAATCCCCATCCGCTGGTCCGCCGGCTCGCCGAGCAGAGTGGTCTCGAGCTCATCACGGTGCGGCGGACCCTGTCGCCGCATCTGGCCGAGGTCAACGGGTCGGGGGCGCTCAACGGGCACGTGCCCATCACCGCCATCATCTCATTGATCGCGGTGGCCGGGAGCTTTCTGTATGACTATGACATCATCGCCATGGCCGTCGAGCGATCCGCCAGCGAGGAGACCATCGAGGTCGAGGGAGCTCCGGTCAACCACCAGTACTCGAAGAGCCTCGGGTTCGAACGTCTGCTCACCGGGCTCATCGCCTCGTCGATCGATCCGGAGCTGACCTACGGCTCCGCCCTGCGCCCTTATTCGGAGCTGGCCATCGCCCGGGCCTTCGCCGGTCTGACCGCCTTCCACGGCACGTTCTGCAGTTGCAACCGTGCCTTTCGCCAGTCAGCCGCCCCGGACGACCGATGGTGCGGTGACTGTCCCAAGTGCCGGTTCGTGGCCCTCATGCTGGCGCCGTACCTCGACGCCGACTCCCTGGCGGACATCTTCGGTCGTGACCTGTTCGACGACATCCGACAGGTGGCTGGGTTCTCGGCCCTGATGAGCGACGAGGAGAAGCCGTTCGAATGCGTGGGGGAGCGGCGCGAGGCGGCGGTGGCCATCCGCCTGCTCACCGACTTGCCCCAGTGGCGGGACAAGCCGGTGGTCCGGGAGTTGTCGGAGACCGCGCGTGGGCTGGTGGACGCAGAGGATGCCCGGAGGTTGCTGGTCGCGGACGAGGCATTGTCGTTCCCCTGCACCTCGGTGGCCCGTGCGGTCCGACGACTGCTCGAAGCCGGGAAGTGAACGACGGAACATCGTGAAGCTCGACGAACTCCAGGATCTGAGGGTGGCGGTATGGGGTCTCGGCACAGAAGGCCGCGCCATGGTACGACTCCTCTCCGAGCGCGGAATCGTTCCGGTGTGCATCGACGACCGTTCGGTTGCCGGAGAAGCACTCGGGCGGTCCGGTCCCGATCCGGCTCCTACGCCGTCGGCTCCGGTGCTCGCTCCGGCATCGGTCCCCTGGGATCGAATCGACGTCGTGGTTCGCTCGCCGGGGGTCAGCACGTACCGTCCCGAGTTGCTGGCGGCCCGCTCCAATCGGGTCACGGTGACGACGGCCATGGCGATCTGGCTCGACGACTTCGCCGGTGCACCGGTGATCGCGGTGACCGGGACAAAGGGGAAGAGCACCACCGCGGCGCTGGCAGCCGCCATCTGTCGCCGGGACGGCTCGTCGGTCGAGCTGATCGGCAACATCGGTGTGCCGGTCACCGACACCTATAAACGGCCGAGCGCGGACGTCTACGTCGTCGAGGTGTCGTCGTACCAGGCCGCCGAGGTGAGCACCACTCCGCGAACAGCCATCCTCACCAGCCTGGCCCCGGACCATCTGACCTGGCACGGCTCCGCCGAGCGCTACTACCGGGACAAGCTCCGCCTGATCGATGCCGGGCCGCCGGGCAGGATCGCCGTCAACGGTGCGAGCGAGGAGGCTCTAAGGCGTACATCCCCCCATCCTGATCGGACGCTGTACGGAACCACCGGACGGGTGGTGGCCGGAGATTCGGCGTGGATCATTGTCGACGGCGTCCCTTTGGTCGATGCCTCCCGACTCCGCCCACCTGGACGGCACAACCTCTGGAACCTGTGTGGAGCGTTGACCGGGCTCCTTCTCCACTCCGGTGCGGTCCCGGCGCCGGCGACGGTGGCCGCCGCCCTCCACGAATTCGAGGGCCTCCCCTCGCGGTGTGCCGAAGTCGGGGAGCGCGACGGCTGCACGTTCGTGGACGACGCGCTGGCCTCCAACCCCTTCGCCACGGTGACCTCGATGTCGGCGTACGAAGGCCGCGCCCTCACGGTGATCCTCGGTGGGGACGACCGGGGGGTGGATCCGGCCGATCTGGTCGATGCCCTGGTCGGTCGGGTTCCTGCCCCGTCGGTGGTCGTGCTTCCACCCGACCCCGAGCGCCTGGCCGGAGCGCTCGAGGTGGCAGCTGGGGAGGCGGGTCATCGACGCGGACTGCGGGTTCAGACGGCGCCGGATCTGGACGTGGCCGTGTCCTTGGCGGTTCGCTCCACCCCCCCCGGTGGTGTCGTGCTGTTCTCTCCGGCCGCCCCGACCCCGAGCGGCGAGGGTGATTATCGTGAGCGGAGCCGGCGGTTCGTCGCAGCCGCCGGGTTCGGCGGAGCAACTGTCGCGAAACGGTCGCTGTCACAAGGAAACCCGGGCGGGCGCGACCCGACGGGTCAAAGGAGCGTCACCCCATGACCGAGATCACCGTCATCGAGACGGAACCGGCCCGGGTGCTGGCCGCCGTCGACCGGAACCGGCAGACATTCCTCGTCGATCCCGACCGGTTGTCCCAAGCCCTGGGGTGGCGGCTCGGACCCGAAGGCCTCTGTCGTGCTGGCATGTGTGTGCCGGTGGGCAACGTCGGGTCCCTGCGGGTCGGAGCGCAGCTCGACCTGGTGGCCGTGGCCCGGGCACTCGGTCGGCCGGTGGTGATCGACCTCGACGCCGGGATTCTGGCGGTCGGCCTCCCAACCGAGGAGCGGAGACGGGCGCTCACCGATCTGGTCGCACCCGACTTCCGGTTGCCGGACCTCGACGGTCACGTCCACGGTCTCGACGAATGGCTCGGATGGAAGAAGGTGCTGGTCGTCTTCTCGAGCTGGTGTGGATGCCGCTACGACCTGCCCGGATGGCAGCGGCTCGATGACGAGCTGTGCCGAGACGGTCTGCGCGTCATCGCGGTGGCCATCGACGAGTCGGCCGAGGACGTGGCGCCCTGGACGGAGGGGATCGGGCTCCCGGTCCTCTACGATAGGCAGCACGTGCTCACCGAGCTCTACGCCATCTCGAACGTGCCCACCGTCATCTGGATCGATGAGCACAACCGGATCGCGCGCCCCAACGGTACGGCTTTCGCCTCCGACACCTTCGCCGGCTTCACCGGAGTCTTCTCCGGACCTCACCTGGAGGAGATCCGTCAATGGATCCGGCAGGGGACGGTGCCGGTCACCCCAGACGAGGCACGGGCGGCGGTGGGCGACCTCTCCGACGATGAGGTGTTGGCCCGGCTCCACTTCAGGGTGGCGGTCGAGGGCCGGCGGCAGGGGAGGAGGGAGCTCGCCCGGAAGCACCTCGAGCAGGCATCCGAGCTGGCGCCCGACGATCTCACCGTCTGGCGGGCAGCGATGCCCCTGGTCGACGAAGACCCCTTCGGGGAGGGATTTCTGGCCAAGTACGACGAATGGCGGGCGCGCGGCATGCCTTATCACGGGCTGGCACCGGTCATGCCCGCTGCCGACGGGACGCCCTGATCCGGCCGCCCGGGCGGTTCCCCCGGCGCGCTACGGTGCACGGCGGGCGGGACGAGGTCGCAGAGGTCGGGACCGGCGCCAGCAGGACCCGAGCCGATCCGGACCCGGATCGACGATACGGGAGGAGCCCGTGGACGTGGCAGACGACAACCTGAAGGAGATCATCGGCAAGCCGACGGGGACCACGGTGGTCACCGTCGAGCGGGGGCAGCTGTCGCTGTTCGCCGAGGCGGTCAAGGAGCGAAGCCCGATCTACAAGGACGTCCGCGCCGCCAACGAGGCCGGGTTGTCAACGCTACCGGCCCCGCCCACCTACCCCTTCGTGATGGGGAATTTCGGGGCCTACCCGGAGCTCCAGCCCGAAGGGGAGGGGGGTGTCGGCGACAACCCGATGGCCTCTGTGCTCGGCCCGCTCCTATCCAAGGGCGGGATCATCCTCCACGGCGAGCAGGAGTTCACCTATCACCGGCCGGTGTTAGCCGGTGATGTCCTCGAGGGCCGTGGCACGGTTGCGGATGCCTACCAGAAGGAGTCCAAAGGAAAGACCATGACCTTCGTGGTGGTCGAGACTGTCTGGTCCGAGAAGGACACCGGTGCTCCGGTGTGCACGTCGCGGATGAACATCATCCACCGGGTCTGAGCTCGGCCATGCCGGACCCTGCACGTCCGCCTGCCGGTGGCGACTCACCGGCAGACCTCTCGCCGACCGGCGAACCGCCGACAGTGCTCCGGCGGGTCGAGGGCGCGGTGACCTGGATCACCCTCAACCGACCTGAGGCTGGCAACGCGATCACCCCCTCGATGCGAGAACAGATCATCGTCTGGCTGGAGGAGGCGTCGGCCGACCTGTCCGTGCGGGCGGTGGTGCTCACCGGGGCCGGGGAGAAGGGGTTTTGCACCGGTGCAGACCTCCGGTCATCGACCGACGGGCCCGCCCGACCGGTCGGTGCCCCCGACCCGGCGGTCGGGGACACCGCACGCACGATCCGCCGCGGGTGGCAACGCCTGGTGGTGGCCGTGCTCGACTGCGAAAAGCCGGTGATCGCCGCCGTCAACGCCACCGCCGCCGGTGGCGGGATGCATCTGGCGCTCTCCTGCGATCTGGTCCTGGCTGCCGAGGAGGCCCGGTTCATCGAGGTATTCGTCCGACGTGGCATCGCCCCTGATGCCGCCGGCGCCTACCTGCTGGCACGGCTGGTCGGACCGCAGAAGGCCAAGGAGCTCTTCTTCTTCGGCGACGACGTTCCCGCCCGAGAAGCGGAACGCATCGGCCTGGTCAACCGGGTGGTGCCCGGTCGCCAACTGCTCGACGAGGCCGGCCGGTGGGCCCGTCGGCTGGCCGAAGGTCCGACCAAGGCCATCGGGACGGCCAAGGCCCTGACCAATCGGGCCTTGGAGGTCGACCGTGCCACGGCCCTGTGGGACGAATCGGTGGCTCAGGAGCTGCTCACCACCACCGAGGACTGCCGGGAGGGCCTCGCCGCATTCACCGGGCGCAGGACGCCCGCCTTCAAGGGGTGGTGAACCTGGGGACGTCGCCCCCCGGTCGCCCCGCTGTCTGCGATCGACCATGCAGGAGGCGGTCGGTTCGGGCAAGGACCGGCTGCTCGGTTTGCCCCGCGACTCGGATCCGGGCCGATGATCGATCCGACCTGCTTCAGGCGATGGCGAAGGGCGGGACCCCCGAGGAGACTCCCTTGAACAGCTCGCCCTTGGCCGCGGCAAGCTCCTCTGGGGTCCACATCGAGTCGCGGTGGAGCTCCCCGACCGGGTGGAAGCCACCGGTGGCCCAGATGTCACCGCCGTAGACGATGAAGTTCTGGCCCGAGATGTCGGCCGCGTCGTCGGTGGCGAGGAAGGCCACCAGCTGGGCGACGTTCTTTGGGTCGAACCGGTCGAAGCCATCGGTGGCCTTGGCCATCTCACTGAAGAGCTCCTCGGTCATCCGTGTGCGGGCTCGCGGGGCGATGGAGTTGACGGTCACCTCGTAGCGCCCCAGCTCGCGGGCGAGCACCCAAGTGAGGGAGGCGATGCCTCCCTTCGCAGCCGCGTAGTTGGCCTGGCCGGCGTTGCCGAACAGTCCCGCCTCCGACGAGGTGTTGATGATGCGTCCGCTCACGTCCTCACCGGCCTTCGCCCGACCCCGCCAGTAGACAGCGGCGTGGTGGGAGGGAGCGAAGTGTCCCTTCAGGTGCACTCGGATCACATCGTCCCAGTCCGACTCCTCCATGTTGAAGCTCATCTTGTCCCGAAGGATGCCGGCATTGTTGACCAGGATGTCGAGCCGACCGAAGGTCTCTATCGCCTGCTGGACCAGCTCTTTGGCGCCATCCCACGAGCTCACGTCCGAGGCGTTCACTTCGGCGTCGCTGCCCCCGGCCCGGATCTGGTCCACGACCTCTCCGGCGGGGTGCCGGTCGTCCCCCTCACCTTGCAGGGACGCGCCGACGTCGTTGACGACCACCTTCGCCCCCTGCGAGGCCAGAAGCAACGCCTCCTCGCGTCCGATCCCACGACCGGCCCCGGTCACGATCGCCACCTTGCCGTCGAGCATGCCCATTTCGGTGTCCTCTTTTCTGCCCTGTTCCTCGGATGTCGTTCCCGGATTCGCTTCCGGCGCGCCGATCGTCGGTGCGGAACCGGGGAAGCATGGCCGAATTGCACCGCTGAGAGCAAGACGGTATCGAACCCGGCGGGACCGGCGGGACCGGCGGGACCGGCGGGCCCGGCGGGACCGGGGAGGGTTCCAGGCTCGAGGCCCGGAACGGCACCCGATCCCTGGAACGATCAGGTCGGCGGTCGTTCGAGGACGAACACCGGGATGGAGCGAGTCGTCTTGGCCTGGTAGTCGGCATAGTCGGGATAGGCCTCGACCGCCCGCGCCCACCAGGTGGCTTTCTCGGCTCCGGTGACCTCGCGGGCCACCCGTTCGGAGCGTTCGGGCCCATCTTGCAGACCGACCCGAGGATCGGCCAGCAGGTTGTGGTACCAGTGCGGATGGGTCGGTGCCCCTCCCTGGGAGGCCACCAGCGCATAGACCCCGTCGTGCTCGACGCGCATCAGAGGGGTCTTTCGGAGCTTGCCAGACTTGGAGCCCCGACTCGTGACGAGCACGACCGGCATTCCCCGCATGGTGGTTCCCTCGGTACCACCGGATTTCTCGTACAGCTCGACCTGGTTGCGCACCCAGTCGGTGGGGCTCGGTTCGTAGGTTCCATCGAGTGTCATGACAGCCATGCCAACACGGTTCGGACCTCGATGCAATCCGGCGAAGGGTCGCCTCGCCGAAGCGTCCCGATTCGACGATGGGACAGAGCGCGACGTCGGTCGACGTAGTAAGCCAGGGTCATGGCGACGGACCGCCGCTATCCGGAGGCCGCTCGTCGTGGGCAAGGTTTCTTCGCTGTCGCCGCCACGTTCGCCGTCTCCCGGCTGGCCTTCTACTTGGCGGGGGTACGGTTCGACGCAGCAGCTCTCACCGGCCATGCCGACGAGTTCCAGCTTCTCGACCTGCAGCAACTTCAGCATCACTTGGTCCGAAGCATCTGGTACCTCCAGAGCCAGCCGCCGCTGTTCAACCTCGCCTCCGGGCTGCTCTTGAAGCTGCCCGGCTCCACCATCTCACCGGCGCTGGTCGTCGGCTCACTGGCCCTCTCACTCGGAATGGTGCTCAGTTTCTTCTACCTCTGCCTGGACATGGGCGTGCCCGCGATCCCGACCTACCTCCTCACTGTGCTGGTCATTCTCGCTCCGAGCAACGTCTTCTACAGCAACTGGTGGTTCTACTCCTTCCCCACCGCCGTCTTCGTCACGTTCGGAGCGCTGTGTGCGGCCCGGTTCGTCCGGACACGATCGACGGTCTGGGGAATCGGCTTCTTCGGATCGATTGCAGTCGTCGTGCTGCTCAACAGCACCTTTCAGTGGATATGGCTGGTGGCAGCGGCCGTCCCGGTAGTGCTCGCCCTACGAGCCGAGTGGCGGAAGGTCCTGCTCGTCGCGCTCGTGCCGTTGGCCCTCGTAGCCTTCTGGTATCTGAAGAACGCCGCTTTGTTCGGGACCTCGGCGACGAGCAGCTGGCTCGGCATGAACTTGGCCGACATCACTACGTACGAGGCGACGCCGGCGCAGATATCAACGCTCGTCCGAGAGGGCAAGGTCAACGATCTCATCCACATCCCGCCGTTCTCCCAGCTGAGCGACTACGGGCCCCAGTACCGGCACGCCCGCACCGGCGTGCCGGTACTGGACGCACCGACCAAGACGGACGGCAACCTCAACTTGAACAACATCGCCTACATACGGATCTCCGACCAGTACCTCCACAACGACCTGGCCTACATCGAGACCTTCCCCGGCGGCTACCTGCACACCGCCAGCCGAGCGACGATCCTCTTCTTCGTCCCGCCAGGCCAATACTACTTCCTCGGTACCAACTCGAGGCCGCTATCGGGCTATGTCCGCGCCTACGACCTCGCAGTCGACTGGCAGGTCCACCCGACCGCTATCACGATCGATCCCTTTTCGGGTGTGACGGCCACGTTTGGCCAGACTTCCATCTCAGCCATCGTCCTGTTCGCCGTCACGCTGATTGGCGTACCGGTCCTGTTCTGGCGTCGGCGGAGCCGGGATCCACTCCGCTCGGCTCCGCTCGGCTACATCTGGATCTCTACCGTCTACGTGCTCGGCCTTGGGGTGCTCGTCGATTTCGGCGAGAACCAGAGGTTCCGTTACGACCTCGGGCAGCTCCCGCTGGCTGCGGCCGCGGCCGTGGTGGCGGCCTTGGTGTTCGCTGGGCGCCGCCGGGCCCGGCCTGCCTGAGCCAAAGCCAGAGCCAGAGCCAGCCGAGTCTCCACCAACGGAGTGCTCACCGGCCGGGTCCTTCACCGGAGGAGCCCTCACCGGTCTGTGCGGGACGGGACCTACTGCGACGCCTGCCTCCCCGACCGCCGGGCGAGGAGGACATCGATGTCGTGGCCGCGACTTCCAGTCACTCTGTGATCGGTGCACAGTGCACGGTGCACAGTGCACGGTGGCCGACGAGTCTCGTAGCGCGGTCGACGTCGACTTGGAGAGAGAGGGCCGGTGAGGTGGAACGGCCGCCTCGTGGCCGTGCCGGTTCCCCCGGGCGGTCCTGGCCTTCTCCGAGCGGCCGTGGTGCGGGCGAGAGGACTCGAACCTCCACCCCCGAAGGGACCGGGACCTAAACCCGGCGCGTCTGCCAGTTCCGCCACACCCGCGGCACGTCGATGCTACCGAACGACGGTCGTGTTCCCGGCGTGCCGGGCAGAGCACACGCTGCGTCCTCCACGTCTCGTCCCCGAGCTGCTCGGTGTTCGTCCGAACCCGTTCCCGGACCAGGGGGCGCCGGAGCCCGGTCGCTATAGTGACCCGGTGCCGCCCGCGCCGCCTCCCCAGTCGTCGGTGGCCGGCGGCCCGGGAGATCGCGACGGTGCCGAGGGACCCGAGAGCTCCGAGCCGCTCGAAGCAGCTGCCCGGACCCGACATCTGGACCAGGTGATCTGCGAGATCGGTGCAGAGGTCGAGCGCCGGCGGGCATCGGGCGACCTGCCCGCGTCGCTCGAGAGCGAGCTGGACGCCCTGTTCCTCGAATTCTCCCCCGTCGGTCTCCAGGCCAAGTCCCGCATGCGCCAGACGCTGGCGCTGGTGGACCGATCGGCCTACATCGACCTCGCCGTCCCGGTGGCGTCCCGAAAGGTGGTCGGTCGTTCCCTCAAGCGCCTGATCAAGGCCGGCATCGGGTGGTACATGGGATTCGTCGTCCACCAGATCATCCGCTTCGGCTGGTCGGTCTCGCGCCTGTTCCACGTACTGGTCGACCGGGTGGAGGACCTCGAGCGATCGGTCGAGCGGGTACAGGATCCCGGGATGCCGAGCTCGGTCGTCCCCCGTCTCGATGCCGCGCGACAGTGGTGGGTTCCCGAAGCCCTCCGTGCCATGACCGGTGTCGGGGGTCGAGTGCTCCACGGAGAATGCGGCAACGGAACGTTCGTGGTGATGCTGACGGAGCGTGGCATCGACGCATATGGGGTCGACCCCGACGCGCAAGTCGGCCGAGAAGCCCTCGATTCCGGAGTGGACCTGCGTTCGGAGCCTCTGATCGACCACCTCGAACTGGTCGAGCCCGGTGCGTTGGCCGGCATCGTCCTCACCGGATCGGTACAGTGGCTCCCTTCGGGCGATCGGCGCCGCCTGGTGGATCTGCTCTCGACCCGGATGTCGGAGAGGTCCGTCCTGGTGCTGCAATCGATGACGCCCGAGGCCTGGAGCACCGGGTCGTCACCGATCGTCGGGGACCTTGCTCCGGGTCGCCCACTTCACCCGGAGACGTGGATCCACCTGTTGCAGACTTGCGGCTTTGCGACGTCCGAGGTCTTCTCCGGTGGTCAGGACCGACGGATCGACCCGGTGGGTCCGGACCACCCCGGTGCCACGAGCGTCAACGGCGCCATCGACGCGGTCAACCGGCTGCTGCTCGGCCCGGAGGAGTACCTCGTGGTGGCCAGCCGGTGACGTCCGAGTCCTCCATCGGCAGGACAACCATGGCGGGCTCGGCTGCGGCGAGATGACGGAACAGGTGACGGAACAGGTGGCGAACCCGCGATGAAGGTCGCATTCGTCACCCCTCGCTACGGGGAGGGGGTGATCGGGGGAGCGGAGACGGCGACACGGATGCTGGCGGAGCATCTGTGCCGGCTTCCCGGCTGGGATGTCGAGGTGATCACGAGCTGCGCTCTCGACCGTCTCATGCTCGCGAACACCGAGCCGGAAGGGACCGCAGTCACGAACGGGGTGTCGGTCAGCCGGTTCCCGACCGCGGAGCGGTCCGTACGCGAGCACGTCGCTCTCGACAGCAGGCTGCGGGTGTCCCCGTCCACGGCGACCGTTGGTGAATCGATGCGCTGGCTGGAGCTCAACGGCCCGCTGTGCCCGGGCCTCACCGACGCGGTGAGGGAGTCGAACGCCGATGTCGTGGTCTGCTCCCCCTATCTGTTCGCCACCACTACGGATTCGGTCGCGGTCTCTCGGGTGCCGGTGGTGGTGCATCCGGCCGCCCACGACGAACCCGCCCTCTACCTCCCGGTCTTTGCCACCATCTTCCGCCACGCGGATGGCTTCGTCTACTACACCGGGGCCGAGCGCGCCCTGGTCGAGCGTGCGTTCCGGGCAGCGTCGAAACCGCAACTCGTCCTGGGGTTGGGAATCGGAGACCCGGTGGGAGTGGGTCGGGCAGGAGGAGACCTGCTCGGCATCGGGGAACGTCCGTACCTCTGCTATGTCGGCCGGGTGGACGAGCACAAGGGTTGCCGCATGCTCGAGGAGTACTTCATCCGTTACAAGCTGCAGAGGAAGGGGGACCTGGCGCTGGCATTCGTGGGACCGGTGTCCGAGCGGGCCCCCAGCCACCCCGACATCGTGGTGACCGGTGCGGTTGCGGAGCCCGACAAGTGGGACATCCTGGCCGGCGCCGAGGTGATGGTCAACCCCTCGGCCTACGAGTCCTTCTCGCTGGTGCTGCTGGAGTCCTGGTCGGTCGGGGTGCCGGTGCTGGTGAACGCGGCCTGCGGCGCCACGATGGAGCACTGCCGGCGATCCGGGGGAGGGCTCTGGTTCGACTCCTACCGTTCGTTCGAGGTGACGATCGACCGTCTGTTGACCGATCGCCGAATGCGGAGGCGCCTCGGGGACGCGGGGCAGCGATACGTGCACCAGCACTTCCGCTGGCCCACGATCATCGAACGCTACGGCCGCTTCCTACAAGGCGTTTCGGGTCGGGGCCGCACCAACGATCCGGGGCGACTCTCACCGGTGCTCGGGGGCCGTCTCACAGGGCCGCAAAAAAAGCCGCACCCGGCGAGGGAGTAGAGGGTGAACCGCTAGGCTCTCGGTCCATGGAACCATTTGGTCCGCTGGATCTGCACCCCGCTCGCCCGACCGGTCATCGACCTGCGACCGTTTCCAGGGAGACCGGCGAAGTTGCCATGAAGACGGGCAATGAGGTCGGCCCGGGATCGGACATCTTCCAGCGCCTCTTGAAGGAGCGCATCGTCTTCATCGGTTCCGCCATCGATCAGAACACCGCCAATCTCGTCTGTTCGCAGTTGATCCTGCTGGAGGCCGAAGATACGGACAAGGACATCGCCGTCTACATCAATTCCCCCGGCGGTTCGGTGACCGATGGGCTGGCCATCTACGACACAATGCAGTACGTGCGGTGTGACGTGAGGACCATCTGCGTCGGCCTGGCCGCTTCGATGGGTCAGTTTCTGTTGTGCGCGGGTTCCACCGGGAAGCGCTTCGCGCTGCCCCACAGTCGGATCCTCATGCACCAGCCCTCGGGGCAGATGCAGGGACAGGCGTCCGACATCGCAATCCAGGCCGAGCAGATCATCTATCTGAAGCGGATGATGGCCGAGCGCATCGCCTTCCACACCGGCCAGACGGTTGAGCGGATCGAGGCAGACTCGGACCGCGACCGCTGGTTCACCGCAGAAGAGGCCCGTGAGTACGGGTTCATCGACGAGGTCATCCAGAAGGATGCCATGGAGGTACCGGCCGCGGGCTCTGGATCCGCCACCTGACGGCGCTCGGCCTGACGGTGCCCGGCCGAAGGGAGCAGACCGGATGGCGGTGACGAGGATCGATCAGGTCATCCCTTCGCTGGCCGGTCGGGATGCCATCGGTGGCCATGCGCTGCAGCTGCGCGACCTCGTGCGATCTCGGGGGTACGCCTCCGAGATCTACTACGGGGATGCCACCGCGGACCGGCTCGAGGAGGGACTTCCGATCGATCGCCTGGGCGACCCGTCGTCCAACGGCCGCGTCCTGCTCTACCAGCTCTCGATCGGAAGTGGCGTGGCCGACGTGTTCCGCGAACGGTCCGAGCGAAAGTTCGTCAACTACCACAACATCACGCCCGCCGGTCTGATCGAGGACTGGATCCCCGAGGTCGGCGAAGAGGTCCGATGGGGGCGTGCACAGATGGGGGATCTCGCCGCGGTGTCGGAATTCGCTATTGCCGATTCGAGGTTCAACGAGCGTGAGTTGCAGCAGGCGGGCTACCGGTCGACCACGACGGTCCCGCTCCTGGTCGATCTCGCGAGCTTCGAGGGGACGCCCGACCGAGCCGTGGACCGGCGCCTGGTCGCAGCGCGCGAGAGAGGTGGTACCGACCTGCTCTTCGTGGGCAAGGTGTCGCCCCACAAGGGACAGCACGATCTCATCAAGGCCCTGTCCGTCTACCGACGCCTCTACGATTCCGATGCGCGCCTCCACCTGGTGGGAGGCGCCATCAGCGACTCGTATCAGGATGCGATCCGCCGCTACGCAGACGAGCTGGGACTGTCCAAGGCCGTGGAGCTGGCGGGATCGGTGACCCACGCCGAGCTCATCGCCTACTACGCCAACGCGGATGCGTTCGTCTGCCTCTCGAATCACGAGGGATTCTGTGTGCCCTTGCTCGAGGCGATGTACCACCGACTCCCGGTCATCGCCTACGACTGCTCGGCCATCCCCGAGACGGTCCGGGGTGCCGGCCTGGTCCTGCCGGACAAGTCGCCGGGCCGGGTGGCCGCGGCCGTCGACCGGGTGGTGACGGACGGTCGACTCCGCTCCGAGCTGGCCGACGCCGCGAGCGACCGGGTCGAGGCCCAATCGCTCGATCGGGTCCGGCAGGCGTACGCGTCGGCCATCGAGCTCGCCGCAGCGCGCTGACCCGCCACCGGCTGCGACACCGCGGCACCGCTCCCTGCCCATCAGGGCGCCCCTTGCCGGCCCTTCCCCGATGCCAGGTCTACCCAGCTCTAATGTGCACGGCGGTGACCACCAAGCCGGACAGCGCGACCGGTGTCCCGTCCGGTGGGGGCACCAGCAACGGGCCCCCGAGTATGGACGACCTGTCCGGCGGTCCGGTGGAGCGGCTCGGTCCGGGGGAGTGGCTCGATCAGGGGAGCGGCCGGCCGAGGAGGTTTCGGCCGTGGAGAGCGGTGTTCCTCGCTCCGGTCGGAGACGGGCAGGTCCGTCGGCGGGGTTCCGATGGGCTGCGGGTCGCGGTCTCGGTGGTCGCGATCGTACTCAGCTGGCTCCTCACCGGGGCCGGCTCGAATGCAGAACGCACCATCGCCACCACCCTGGCGTCGGTCCCCGACGGTGTCCGCTGGGCGGTGACCGCCACCTGGTGGACGACGTCTCTCGGCACGGTGTTCCTGCTCATCGCCATCACCTTGCTGTCGCGCCGATGGTCCGCGGCGCGCGACGTGGGTGTGTCGGCGGTGGGCACGTGGGTGCTGACCATCATGCTCGGGGTCGTACTCGGCAACGACGGCGGCCGAAGTGCGGCGATCGGCCACTTCAATCTGGCCTTTCCGGCGGTTCGCATGGCGATTACCACCGCCGTCGTGGCTGCGGCCCTCCCGTATCTTGCACGCTGGTTGCAACGGACCGCCGAGCTTGCACTCGGCCTCCTCGCGCTGAGCACGATTGCCTCCGGTGCCGGACTGCCCGTCTCGATGCTGGCTGGATTGGCACTCGGTTGGGGCGTGGTCGCTGTCGTGCACCTCCTCTTCGGCTCACCGCTCGGATTGCCGTCGCCCGAAGAGGTCGGGTTGCTCCTGGCCGACCTCGACCTGCTCGCGGCGGAGGTCCGTCCCGCCGCCGAACAGGAATGGGGCGTGGGGCGGTTCGAGGCCGCCTTGGATGGATCCACCGTCGCGGTCTCGGTCTACGGGCGTGATGCCGCGGACGCGCAGCTCCTGGCCAAGACCGCGCGGTTCCTCTTCTATCGGGATTCCGGCCCGACCCTCACGTTCACCCGTCGCCAGCAGGTCGAGCACGAAGCCTATCTCACCATGATGACCGAGCGGGCCGGGGTGCGGGTCCCCCACGTCCTCGCCGCCGGTCCCGCAGGACCATCCAACGACGCCCTGTTGGTCACCCAGCCACCTGCAGGCAGGGCGATGTCGACGTTCGCCAGCTTCATCGAGCCAGCCGCGGTCGGATCAGCAGAGGAAGCAGAGGAAGCGGACCAGACGAGCGGCAGCGATGTCCGGCGCGACCGACGAGCCGACACTCCACTGCCTCCGGTCGGGGCCCATCCTCCGACCGGACCCGTCATCAGCGACCGGGCCCTCGACGAGCTCTTCACTCAGATCGGCCTCTTGCGGGACGCCCGGATCGCCCACGGTGCCCTGTCGGTCGAGCGGATCGTGGTCGACGAGGACGACCGGGTCGGTATGGTCGACTTCCGGATGGCCGCCACCACGGCCACCGACGAGCAGCTCGGTCGGGACCTGGCCGCAGCCCTCGCCGCCGCCGCCCTGGTCGCCGGACCCGACCGGTCGATCGAGGCCGCTCTCCGGGTCCTCCCGTCGGCGGCCATCGTCGATGCCTTGCCCTTCCTGCAACGGGCGGCACTCACCCCGACGGCAGCCCGGACGTTACGAGGGAAGCGGTCGCTCCTCGCCTCCCTGCGGGCCAGTGGAGCCACGACCGCCGGGGTCGACGTCCCCAAGCTCATCGAGCCCCGGAGGATGAGCTGGGCCAACGTGGCACTCATCGCTGGCACGGTGATCGGAGGCTGGGCCCTGATCGGTGTGCTGGTCAACGTGACCAAGTCCTGGAGCACGATCACCGGAGCCCACTGGGGCTGGGTCGCGCTCGTCTTCGTGTTGGCCCAGGCCGCATACCCGGCCATCGCGGTGACCACCATCGGCTCGGTGACCGACCCACTTCCCTTCGGGCGGTCGGTGGCGCTCGAGCTGGCGGATACGTTCGTGGCCCTCGCCGGGGGATCGATGGCCGTGCTCGCCACCCGGGTGCGGTTCTTCCAGCAGGAGGGCTACTCGCCCACGGTGGCAGTGAGCTCGGGGGTGCTGGTGAGCACGGCCAGCTGGATCGTCAAGGGTGTGCTGTTGGTGATCGCACTGCCGCTCGCATTCCGGCACTTCGACTTCTCTGTGCCGCACACGGCCAGCTCGGGTGGTTCGAAGATCGTCTGGCTGATCGTCGTGGTCGTGGTCGTGGTTGGGCTGGCACTCGGCCTGCTGCTGTCCGTCCCCCGCTGGCGCCGGTTGGCTGCGGCCAAGTTGCGCCCCAGGGCCTCCGAGGTCTGGGCCCACCTGAAGGTCCTCGCCAGCCATCCCCGCAATCTGGTGGAGATCTTCGGAGGCAGCATCATGGCCCAGCTGCTGGTGGCCTTCGCTCTCGGAGCCGCCCTCCATGCCTTCGGTGACAGCCTGAGCCTTTCGACCCTGATCGTCGTCCTGACCCTGGGGTCGATGATCGGCGGCCTGTCGCCCGTCCCGGGAGGGATGGGAGCGGTGGAGGCGGGGATGATCCTCATGCTGAGCGCGGCCGGGGTCGACGAGCGGGTGGCGGTGGCGGCGGTCTTCGTGCAGCGCCTGTTCACCGCCTACCTGCCTCCGATCTGGGGTTGGTTCGTGATGGTCTGGATGCGGAAGAGGGAGTATCTCTAGCCGATGGTCGCCTCGTCGCCTGCGCCAGGTCCGGTCTCCTCCAGCCTCGGAAAGGTCCGCAGTCGGCCGAGGCGGCCGAGCATGCCGACGTCGATACCGATGTCGGCAGCTTCCAGCATCTCGAGATCCCCGCGGCTGTTCCCGTAGGCCCAGAGCCGGTCGGGCGGGCTGCCGAGTTGCCCGATCGACCGGTGAAGGCGTCGGAGCTTCTCCTCCCCCCGACAGTTCGCTCCGTCGTACCGGCCGGTCAGGCGGCCGGTGCCGTCCACCTCGAGGCGGGTGGCGATGACCTCGTGGACGCCGAGCTGCGTACCGGCCACGGCGACGTACAACTCGGGGGACGCGGAGACGATGACGACCCGATCGCCGCGCCCGAGATGCCAGTCCAGGCGTCGCGAGACCTCCGGACGGAGGTGCCCCCGGAGGTGCTCCCGTCCGAAGCGGGTGGCGACGCGGGCCGCGTCGTCTGCCCTCGTGCCGGACAGCACCCGAATGAAGACGTCCTCCTTGGTGCGGTCGGCGGCGCTTCCACCGGTGATTGCGGCCCGGGCCAACCGCGGGCCCAGGGCCACGATGGCTTCCAGCACTGCAGACTTGCCGCGGAGGGCGGTGAGGTATCCGAACACGCTTCCACCGCGGGTGAGCGTGCCGTCGAAGTCGAAGGCGGCGACATCGGGCATCAGGCGGTCGGCCGTTCGTCTCCGCAGAGGGGCACCCCGCCCCTTCCCGCGCCGGCTGCGAAACGCTCCGCACCGATCACTGCATCCGGCGAGTTCAGGCTGTCCAGCCCGAGGCGGGTCTCGGTGGCCAGTGCGTCCTTGGTGGGCAGGCCCCACTGGGCGAGAACCGACAGCCGGTCGTTGCGGAGGCAGCGCTGGGGGAGACCGGACAGCTCGACGGCCCATGCAACCGCGTGGTCGAGCGCAGTGCCATCGGGGACCACCCGGTTGACCAATCCGATGTCGAGTGCCTCCTCGGAGCGGACCTCCCGTCCGGTGAGGATCAAATCGAGCGCCCTCCCCTGGCCGATCAGCCGGGGGAGCCGAACCGTTCCGCCGTCGACCAGCGGGATGCCGAACCTGCGGCAGAACACGCCGAAGAGGGCATGCTCTGCCGCCACCCGGAGATCGCACCAGAGCGCCAGCTCGAGCCCGCCGGCCACGGCCGGGCCTTCGACCGCGGCGATGACCGGCTTGGTGAGCTCGAGCCGGGTCGCGCCGAGAGGTCCGGGCCCTTCGGGCGACACCCGGTGGCGGTCACCTGCGGCCAGTGCGGTGAGGTCGGCGCCGGAGCAGAACGAACCCCCGACGCCGGTGAGCACGGCGACGGCCGACTCCTCGTCGGCCTCGAAGGTGTCGAAGGCCGCCAACAGCTCCTCGGCCGTGGCCGGATCGATGGCGTTGCGCCGTGCGGGCCGGTTGATGGCGACGACGGTGACCGGGCCCGCCCGGGTGACGATCAGGCCGGGCGCGCTCATCCCGACAGCATGCTGGATGGGGGTGCTCGTCGCCAGGGCGCCCCGCAGGTCGCTCGGCCCCGGCTCCTTCGCCCGCCCCGGTCGGGGACGAAACTCGACCCAATGGGTCGACAATTGCTCCGGCGGCGGCTAACCTGAGGGCCGGCAGATCCGAGGAACGGAATCACCGACACGACAAGGAGCAGCACATGGCATTGCGTCTGGGCGACGAAGCCCCCGACTTCAGCGCGGACACCACCGAGGGCACCATCAACTTCCACGAGTACCTCGGGGACAGCTGGGGTGTCCTCTTCTCGCATCCCAAGGACTTCACGCCGATCTGCACGACCGAGCTCGGTGCCTTCTCCGCGGCCAAGTCCGAGTTCGACAAGCGGAACACCAAGTTGATCGGGCTCTCGGTCGACGACGTCACTTCTCACCGGACGTGGGCCGGGGATATCGAGGAGACTCAGGGGGCCGCCCTCAACTTCCCGCTCATCGGGGATGAGGGCCGCAAGGTCGCCGACCTCTACGACATGATCCATCCCAATGCCAATGACACCTTGACGGTGCGCTCCGTGTTCATCATCGGACCCGACAAGAAGATCAAGCTCACCCTCACCTATCCGGCATCGACCGGCCGCAATGTGGCTGAGATCATCAGGGTCCTCGACTCGCTCCAGCTGACGGCTGACTACAAGGTGGCCACGCCGGTCAACTGGAAGGATGGTGAGGACGTGATCATCGTCCCCGCCGTGTCCGACGAGGAGGCGAAGGAGCGGTTCCCGAAGGGCTTCAAGGCCCTCAAGCCCTATCTGCGGGTCACCCCTCAGCCCAACCGCTGACGGTTCCCTCACCTGCCCGGGTACATGCCACTCGATGCCGGCCCGTTGCACGCTCGCTCGATGGAGTGCTGCTAGGGTGGATGCGCTGGCGTGCCATGCCCGTCGGCAGCACGCGAACAGCAAAGGTCGACGATCCTCACATGCCAGACAAGCAGGCCACGATTGCCGAGTACCGGATTCACGACACCGACACCGGTTCCCCGGAGGTCCAGGTCGCCATACTGAGCGAACGGATCACTCATCTGACCGAACACCTGAAGGTCCACAAGGGCGATCATCACACCCGCCGGGGCCTTCTGAAGCTGATCGGGCGTCGGCGTCGCCTGCTGGACTACGTGCACAACAACGATGTCGAGCGCTACCGGGAGATCATCGGTCGCCTCGGCCTCCGACGCTAGGCGAGCGAACACCAGATTGGGCTCCCACCGAGGTCAGTCACCAGTTGCCGACCGCTCCGCTTCGATCCCGAGCTGTGGAGCGGTCGACAACTGGGAACTGGCTGGGGGAGTCCCCGAGCAACAAGGAGCGTCATGTCAGACGCCATCACCGTGTCAGCCCCGATCAGCGGGACCGACCGCACGCTGACCTTCGAAGCCGGCAAGCTGGCCCAGCTGGCCGACGGAGCAGTGGTCGCCGGCATCGGCGACACCGTCCTTTTGGCCACGGCGACTGCCGCACGCTCGGCTCGGGAGGGGGCGGACTTCTTCCCGCTCACCGTCGACATCGAAGAGCGGACCTACGCCGCAGGAAAGATCCCCGGGTCGTTCTTCCGTCGGGAAGGGAAGTCGTCCGACCAGGCCATCCTCACCTGTCGACTGATCGATCGGCCGCTTCGTCCCTCGTTCCCGAAGGGATTCCGGAACGAGGTACACATCGTCGGGACGATCTTCGGCGCGGATCAGCAGAACCCCCACGACGTCCTCGCCATCAACGCGGCGTCCGCCGCCCTGATGATCTCGGGGATTCCCTTCGACGGACCGATCGGGGCGGTGCGGGTTGCCTACACGACCGACGGTGGTTGGATCCCACATCCGACCTTCGAGGAAGGTGACGACTCGACGTTCGAGCTTGTGGTGGCCGGCCGGGCTCTCAGCGAGGCGGGGGACGCCGAGGTGGCCATCATGATGGTCGAGGCCGGTGGATCAGAACGGTCCTTCCAGTTCTACGAGGAGGGCGCGCCACGGGTCACCGAGGAGGTGCTGGCCAAAGGGCTCGAAGCGGCCAAGACCTGGATCCGCGAGTCCATCGTGCTGCAGCGGAGGTTGGTCGAGGCATTCGTCGCGGCCCGGGGGCCGATCGCCACCATCGACTACTCGACGCACGGAGACTACGAGGATGATGTCTGGGCAAGGGTCGAGGCCATCGGGACGGATCCGGTCGCGCAAGCCAACAGGACCGTTTCCAAGGCGGAGCGAAATGCCGGGTTGGAGGCCGCCACTGCCTCCATCCAGGACGCGCTCTCGGGCGAGTTTGCCGGTCGGGAAGGCGAGATCAAAGCGGCTGTGCGCGCACTCACCAAGAAGCTGGTGCGCAAGCGGATCATCGAGGAGGGCGTTCGCATCGACGGTCGGACCACCACGGAGATCCGGCCGCTGTCGGCTGAGGTCGATCTCTTCACGACCGCTCACGGATCGGCACTGTTCCAGCGGGGGGAGACCCAGGTTCTGAACGTCACCACCCTTGGAATGCCCCGGATGAACCAGATGCTCGACACGATCACACCGGACGACTCCAAGCGCTACATGCATCATTACAACTTCCCGCCGTTCTCCACCGGGGAGACCGGGTTCATGCGGGGTCCCAAACGTCGCGAAATCGGCCATGGCCTGCTGGCCGAGCGGGCGCTGCTCCCCGTCGTACCCTACGAGGAGGACTTTCCCTACACGCTGCGGCTCGTCTCGGACGTGCTCGCATCGAACGGATCGACGTCGATGGCGTCGGTCTGTGGTTCCAGCCTTTCGATGATGGCCGCGGGTGTCCCCCTCAAGGCGCCGGTGGCCGGGATCGCCATGGGTCTGGTCCACGAAGACGACGCATATGTGACCCTCACCGACATCCTCGGCGCCGAGGATGCGTTCGGTGACATGGACTTCAAGGTCGCCGGGACCAAGGACGTCGTCACCGCACTCCAGCTCGACACGAAGATCGACGGACTTCCCCTCGACGTGCTCACGAAGGCGCTGCTCCAGGCCAAGGAGGCCCGGCTCCAGATTCTCGACGTGATGGCGTCCGCGATCCCCGGCCCTCGCCCCGAGGTGGCGGCTTCGGCTCCGAAGATCCTCTCCTTCGAAATCCCGCTGGAGAAGATCGGAGAGGTCATCGGGCCGAAGGGCAAGGTCATCAACGCGCTGCAGACGGAGACGGGTGCAGACATCGCCGTCGATGACGATGGCATGGTCGGAACGGTCACCATCGGTGCCAAGGATGGGGCCGCGGTCGAAGAGGCCAGGCGGAGGATCGCGACGATTCTCGATCCGCCTCTCGCCGAGGTGGGTACGACGTACGACGGCAAAGTCGTCAACATCACCAAGTTCGGGGCCTTCGTGAACATCCTCCCCGGTCGTGACGGCTTGCTCCACATCTCGAAGATCGGCCAGGGGCGACGGGTGGAGCGCGTCGAGGACGTTCTCTCGCTTGGTCAGTCGGTGGAAGTCCGTGTGGACGACATCGATCCCCAGGGAAAGGTGTCCCTTTCGCTCGCCTCTGCGCCGGCGCCCGCCGACGATGGTGGGGTGCCGCGCTCCGAAGGCCGCGCGGAGCGATCCGAGCGCGCCCGCTCACCTCGCGGAGGTGCTAACCCAGCTTCCCCGGCGTCGTCGTTCGAGGATGCGTTCGAGGCGCAATTGGAGCAGGAGTTCGGTAATCTCGGGCCGGCGACCTCTGAGGCTCCCACCCGTCCGAGCGGCGGTGGCCGAGGAGGCCGGCGCCGACGTTGATCGAAACCGAGGCGCTCGCCTCGGGTGTCCGCCTCGCCACCGAGCGCATGGGGGAGGCACGCTCGGTGTGCATCGGGTTCTGGGTCGGCACCGGAGGGCGTGACGAGCCACCAGCGCAGGCTGGTGCCTCGCACGTACTGGAACATCTGCTGTTCAAGGGCACCGAGGAGCGATCGGCCTCGGCCATCGCCGAATCGGTCGACGAGGTGGGTGGCGATTTCAACGCCTACACCACCAAGGAGTACACCTCGTTCTACATTCGGCTGCTGGCCGAGGACCTGCCGCTCGGGCTCGACATCCTGTCGGACATCATGTGGCGCCCCGCACTGCGCCAGAGCGATCTCGACGCCGAGCGCCAGGTCATCCTCGACGAGATCCTCATGCATGCCGACGAACCTGGTGACGAAGCGGCAGAGCAGAGTTCGGCGTTGCTCTTCCCTGGCCATCCCCTCGGGCGTGAGGTGATCGGGAGCAGGGAGTCGGTGGAGGCCATGGATGCCGGGTGCATCAGTGCCTTCTTCGCCCGTCACTACCGGCCTGGCAACATGGTGGTGGCCGTCGCCGGCGCGTTGGATCATCGCGAGGTGGCCGACGGTCTCGAGAGCCGTTTCGCCGGACGCCGCGGCGGATCGGCGCCCGAGCGGAGACCTCCCGAGCCGCTGGTGGAGCCCCTCGGAGTGACCACACGCCCGACCGAGCAGGCGCACCTGGTGCTGGCCTACCGGTCGACCGACCGGTTCGATCCTGCCCGCTACCCGCTGGCGGTCCTCAATCACGTGTTGGGTGGTGGCCTGTCCAGCCGGCTGTTCCAGGAGATTCGGGAACGCCGCGGACTGGCGTATTCGATCTGGTCCGAACGGATCGCCTACCAGGATGCCGGTTCGATCAGTGTGGGCGTGGGCACCGCACCTTCCAACGCCTTCGAAGTGCTCTCGATCGTGGATGACGAGCTCGAACGCCTCGGGTCCGACGGCATCACCGAGCGCGAGTTGACCATCGCCAAGGGAAATCTTCGAGCGGAGGCCTTCCTCGCATGCGAGGACTCGGGCGCCCGGATGAGCCGGCTCGGTGGAGGTCTCCTACTCCACCGCGAGGTCGTGAGCGTGGAGGAAGCTGTGGCCAGAGTGGAGGCCGTCATGCTCGACGACGTTCGGTCGGTGGCCAGCGACCTGGTCGGAGGCCCCCGGACCCTCTCCGTGGTCGGCCCCTTCAGCGAATCCGACTTCGACCGGTTGGTCCTCCACCTCGGTTGAGGACCGCAGGTCGACCGTGGCTCGTCCCTTCTAGCTTCTCCGTTGGCCGGTCTGCGGGATCCGGCGGCCGGCGCTGCCCACGCTAGGGTGGCGGCCGTGCGCGTCGGCGTGGTCGGAGCGGCGGGGAAGATGGGCCGGGCGGTGTGTCGTGCGCTCCTCGACGACGAAGAGCTCGCTCTGGTCGCCGCCGTCGATCCGGCACGGGCCGGTGAACCGCTGGCCCCCCTGCTCGCCCGGGACGTGGGGGATCTCCGGCTGGCCGCCGATCTGGGGGCACTGACCGATTCCGGCACCGAGGTGGTGGTCGACTTCACCCGTCTCGAGGTGGCCCGGGCCACGTTGGCCTTCTGCTCCTCCGAAGGGCTCCACGCCGTGGTCGGGACCTCGGGGTTCACCGAGGACGACCTGAACGAGCTGGCAGGTCGGTTCGCCGGGCCGCAGGCCGGGACGCCCAACTGCGTCGTCGCCGCCAATTTCGCAATCGGCGCCGTGCTGATGATGAAGTTCGCGGAGCTGGCGGCGCCGTTCTTCGACGGAGCGGAGATCGTCGAACTGCACCATTCCGACAAGCTGGACGCACCCTCGGGGACGGCGCTGGCCACCGCGGCTCGGATGGCAGCGGCGCGCGACGCCGCGAGCGTCGGGAGCTTCGCTGCCGACAGGACCGCGACCACCACTCTCGACGGGAGCCGGGGCGGCTCGGGCCCGGGAGGGGTGCGCCTCCACTCGGTCCGACTGCCAGGATTGGTCGCCCACCAAGAGGTGGTGCTCGGTGCGCTCGGACAGGGCCTGACCGTGCGCCACGATTCTTACGACCGCTTGTCGTTCATGGACGGGGTCCTCCTCGCGGTGCGGGCGGTCCCGGTGACCGCCGGGCTCACCGTGGGGCTCGAACCCCTCCTGGGGCTCTGAGCGGGGCGGATCGGTGGCGATCGACACCCGGCAGAGGATCATCGAGTCGGCCTATGCATGCGTAGCCCACCGGGGGATCGCCAAGACCACGGTCGAGGACGTCGCCCGCCGTTCGGGGGTGTCGCGTGCCACCGTCTACCGGACGTTCCCGGGCGGGCGTGATCAGCTGGTCGATGAGGTCATCGCCTGGGCTGCCCTCCAGTTCTTCGTCGCGCTGTACGAGCAGGTCCACGGGGCCGACACGCTCGAAGAGGTGATGGAGCTGGGCATTCGTTTCGCCCACCGGTCGATCGTCGAGCACCAGGTCCTGCAGCGGGTCATGCAGACGGAGCCGGACCGACTCCTTCCGGCGCTCACCGTCGAGAGCGTGCACATACGGGAGGACATCGCTTCCTTCCTCGGCCCGTACCTGGCCGTGCGGGATCTGGCCCCGGGCGCCGACGCTTCAGAGGCTGCGGACTTCCTGGCCCGGATGGTGCTGTCCTACATGTCGTCACCCGGTCGATGGGATCTCGACGATCCGGCCCAGGTCGCCCAGCTGGTACGGGCCGAGCTGCTGGCCGGGGTGGTGGTGCCCGGCGGACCGTCGGGGCCTGCCGTCCCTGACGCGCCAGGGAGGATCTGAGCCAGGGAGGATCTGAGCCAGGGTCATTGACAATGAAACAAAATGCAGCTTACTGTTTCACTCGTGGAGGCACAGTGGGGGTCGCCCGCGGCAGAGGATGCTGGTGAAGAGGATGACCAGGCGTCCGGGTCGGCGTCGGGAGGTCGAGCGCGGCGCCCTTCAGAGTCTTTTCGATCGACGCGGCCGGCGCTCCCTACCAATCGGGAGCGGGTCATCGATGCCACCTTGCGCTGCCTGGCCCGTCACGGAACCGTGAAGACCACCGTCGAGGACATCGCCCGCGAAGCATCGGTCTCTCGGGCCACCGTCTACCGGACCTTTCCCGGAGGACGCGACGAATTGCTCGCCGCGGTGGTCGACACCGAGGTGGCACGGCTGTTCACCGCAGTCGGACTCCGGCTCGGCACGGCGGAGAACCTGGCCGATGCCCTGGTCGAAGGCATGGTCGAGGCATCGCTCCGGATCACCGGCCACCCTTCCCTGTGCTACCTGGTCGAACACGAGCCCGAGACGATCCTCGGCCATCTTGCCTTCGACGAGTTCGATCACTTGCTGGACAGCGCCTCCCGGTTCGCCGCCCCGTTCCTCGCCCGCTGGATGACCCCGCACGAGGCGGAACGGGTGGCGGAGTGGGCGACCCGGATCGTCTTCTCCTACGCCGCGCCCTCGGAGTCGCTCGGCCTGACCGATCGGCGGCGGACCCGGCGACTTGTCGAGCAGTTCATGCTGCCCGGGGTCGCTGCCCTGCATTCGGCCGATTCCGGTCCGACCATCTCGATCACACCTTTCGGCGGAGCGTCCACGCCGGCGGACCGGGGCGCGATGGGTACGCCGAGAGGCGGACCGACCCTCGATCGATCGAGCGGCATCGACGGACCAGTCGTGGACCCTGCACCAGAGCGAGCCCTGCACAACACGAACAGAGGAGCGTCATGACCACCGAGATGAAGCAGACGGAAGAGATCATCGGTCGGGCCGAGATCGATGACTACGAGGCCATCCTCTCTGTCGTGGGTACCGAGGAGCCCGACGGCCGCCACGTCGTCCACTCCGAGTACGACTCCATCTTCACTTGGGACTACGAGAAGGGTGCCCGACCCAAGCTCAACAAGCTCTACGAGAAGGCGAAGAAGGCGCAGTGGAACGGCGAGACCGACCTGCCTTGGGACACGGCCGTCGACCAGGAGAAGCTGGTCATGGAGGAGGCCGCCGCCACCGGTGGCTTCGCCGCCGGGTTCGATCTCTCGGGGACTCCGGTCGAACGGTGGACCGAGAAGGAGTGGCTGACCTTCGGCGTCGAGAGCCAGAACTGGACCTTGTCCCAGTTCCTCCACGGTGAGCAGGGAGCGCTCATCTGTACGGCGAAGATCGTCGAGTCGGTTCCGTGGATCGACGCCAAGTACTACGCCTCCACCCAGGTGATGGACGAAGCCCGGCACGTCGAGGTGTTCGGCAAGTACTTGGACGAGAAGCTGTCGGGCCACTACCCGGTCAACGCCCATCTTCGGATGCTGCTCGACGACATCATCGCCGATTCGCGGTGGGATCTCACCTATCTCGGGATGCAGATCATGGTCGAGGGCCTGGCCCTGGCGGCCTTCGGGTTCATGCACCAGATGACCGGTGACCCGCTCTTGAAGCAGCTCCTCCGGTACGTGATGGCCGACGAGGCGCGCCACGTCGCCTTCGGCGTCCTCAGCCTGCAGGAGTACTACGAGGGCCTGAGCGCCTCCGAGCTTCGTGAGCGGCAGGAGTTCGCTTTCGAGGCCGCGGTGCGCATGCGTGACCGCTTCCTCCAGCAAGAGGTGTGGGAGCGGATGGGCATCGACCCGAAGCAGGTCGTCCCGCTGGTGCACCAGGCGCCGGACCGCGCCGCCTTCCAGGCCCTCCTCTTTTCGAAGATCGTACCCAACTGCAAGAAGCTGGGTCTTCTGGATGCCGCCGACGGCTGGCTCAGAACCAAGTTCACCGAGTTGGGCGTCATCGAATTCGAGTCGTGGGTCGACACATCGGAGGAGTACGACGCCATGGCCGCCACCCCTCCGACCGAGCGTCTGGCCTCCTGAGCACCCGCGTACCCGGATCCATCCCCTCGGGCGGGTGGTGCCCATCGTCGGGCGCCCGCGGTGGCTGGTAGCCTGGCGCCCCATGGACCGCATGCGCCACGCACGCCCCAACGTGCACGGCTGAGTTCCGGATGCCCCGCTTCGGTGCCGTGGTGACCGCCATGGTCACCCCGTTCGACGTGGAAGGGAAGCTGGATCTCGAGACGGCGGTCGTCCTCGCACGTCATCTCCAACAGCAGGGGAGCGATGCATTGGTGGTCGCCGGCACCACGGGCGAGGGTCCCGTGCTGACCGACGACGAGCGGATCTCGCTGTTCCGGGCCGTGATCGAGGCGGTCGGCATTCCGGTCATCGCCTCGACCGGTACCAACGACACCGCCCACTCGATGGCGTTGTCCGTGGAGGCCGAGGCTGCAGGAGCGGCGGGGGCGCTGGTCGTCACCCCCTACTACAACCGTCCGTCGTCCGCAGGACTGTCCGCCCACTTCCGGGCGGTGGCCTCTGCCTCGTCACTCCCCGTCGTGCTCTACGACATCCCCGTGCGCAGCGGGCGCCGGATCGGAGCACCCCTCACCATCGAGCTGGCCAGGGAGGTGCCGACGATCGTGGGCGTGAAGGACGCTACCGGGGATGTGGCCGGAGCCGCCGAGCTGGTGGCGGCCGCTCCCGCCGGTTTCGACCTCTACTGCGGAGACGACTCGTTGACGCTTCCGTTCGCCGCCGTCGGCGCAGCTGGCATCGTGAGTGTGGCCAGTCACTGGGCGGGCCCACTGTTCGTCGACCTCCTCGCCCGGTTCGGGAGGGGTGACGTCTCAGGGGCGGCTGCGCTGAACCGACAGCTGGCCGAGTCCTACCGGTTCGAGTCCACCGACGCGTTCCCGAATCCGGTTCCGGCCAAGGCGGCCTGTCGTGCGCTCGGGCTGGACGTGGGCCAGTGCCGGCTCCCCAATGCGCCCGCAACCCCCGAGCTCGATCGGCGCGCCGGGGAGGTCGTGGAGGCGGCGGCTGCGGCGATCAGCTCGGTGCCACCACACCGTCGGCTGGGCAAGCACGTTGCCTGACGTCGCGCAGGCCACCACTCCCGACCGCTCGGCAGCGAACGGCAGACCGGGAACGGCGAAACAGGCGGGAGCAGACCGGGCCAAACCGAAGCGCAAGCAGAAGCACGAGCCCGTAGCCCACGGTTCTCCCGGAGGTGACGACCAGGGGCACGTGGGCCGTCCGGCGAGCGAAGTGTCGCAGCAGGGACATCGCAGGGATGCGACAACCCTTCCGGTACGGGTGGTGTTCCTCGGTGGCCTGGGTGAGATCGGGCGGAACTGCGCCTGCATCGAGGTCGATGGCCGGATCCTCGTCCTCGATGTGGGGATCATGTTCCCCGATCCGGACATGCCCGGTGTCGACCTGGTGCTGCCGGACTTCACCTACCTGCGCGCGCATGCCGATCGAGTCGACGCGGTCATCCTCACCCATGGGCACGAGGACCACACCGGTGGGCTGGCCTATTTGGCGCGCGACCTCGCCGTTCCCGTCTACGGATCGGAGCTGACCCTGGCCTTGGCGAGGAACCGGGTCGACGAGGCCGGGTTGGCCGACCGGATCGAGTGGATTCCGGTCACCGACGGGGAGCGCCGGCGCATCGGTCCCTGTGATGTCGAGTTCATCCCGGTCACCCATTCCGTCCCCCACGCGTTCGCCACCGCGTTCCACACCCCGCAAGGGGTCGTGCTCCATTCGGGGGACTTCAAGCTCGACCTCCATCCCGTCGATGGACGCCGCACCGACCTGGCTCGGATGGGTGCCCTGGCCTCGGGCCCGGGGATCCGCCTGCTGCTCGCCGACTCGACCAATGCCGAGGAGCCCGGGTTCACCCCTTCCGAGTCGACGGTCGGTGCCACCCTCCGAAACGTGTTCCTGGCCCACCCGGATCAGCGACTGATCGTCACCTGTTTCGCCAGCCACATCCATCGTGTCCAGCAGGTGGCCGATGCCGCCATCGCCGGAGGGCGCTCGCTCGCCACGCTCGGCCGTTCGATGCAGAAGAACGTGGCGCTGGCCCGCAAGCTGGGCATCCTCCACATCCCCGACCGCGACCTGGTCGACGTCGAAGCCATCGACTCGCTCGACCCCGGGCGGGTCTGTGTGATCTCGACCGGCTCCCAAGGTGAGCCGATGTCTGCACTGTCCCGCCTGGCCACGGGGGAGAACCGGTTCTTCTCCCTCAACCCGGGCGACGTCGTGGGCATTAGCGCTCACCCGATCCCCGGCAACGAGTGGTCGGTCGGCAAGGTGATCGACGGCCTCTACCGCCGGGGGGTGGAAGTCGTCCACTCCGGGGTCGAGCGGGTGCACGTGAGCGGGCACGCCCGCCAGGGAGAGCTGGCCACCTTGTTCACGGTGACCCGGCCCGAGTACTTCGTCCCCGTGCACGGTGAGTACCGGCACCTGGCCAATCACGTGCGCTTGGCCGCCACCATGGGTGTCGGTGGAGACCGGACCATCCTGTGCGAGGACGGCGACGCCGTGCTGCTCGACGCCGACGGGCTGCGGCGCGACGGTACAGTCCCCGGGGGGTACCTCTTCGTCGACGGCAGCTCGGTCGGCGACCTGGGTCACGGTGTGCTGCGAGATCGGATGGTCCTCTCGGGGGAGGGAGTGGTCATGGTGGTGGCCACGGTCGACGTGAAGGGTGCCGAGGTGATCGGAACACCCCAGATCGTCACCCGTGGCTGGGCCAACGATCCCGACACCGACGCGGTGCTCGAAGAGGCGCGTGAGCTGGTGGCCAAGGCCCTGGAGCAGGCGCTGGTCTCGGGGAGCGTCGATCAGGAGGCGCTCGGTCGGACCGCCCGCAAGACGCTCGGCAGGTTGGTGGGAGCGCGCACCCGCCAGCGTCCCATGATCGTCCCGGTCATCGTCACCGTCTGAGAATGGCCACCAGCGTCCCCCTCGGCGGGGACCTCGGGGACTAGCCTCGGTGCCACTGTGACGACCGCCACCAAGCGACCGACGGGCCGATCCGGGGCGTCGCGTCCCAGGGGCAGGTCATCGACGTCCGGATCGGGCGGTGTCCGCCGGCCCGCCGGCCGCCGGCCGAGGAGAGCCCCGCGACGGGGGCGCGGATCCGCGAGCAGAGGCCGGGAGAACGGCCTGTTCGGCTCGCTCGGAGCCGTGGTCGCAGATCACGCCGCCGACATCTGGGGGGTGGTGCTGGTCACGATCGGTGTCCTCGCCGCCGTCTCCTTCTACGGGGGCTCCAATGCGCCGGTCAGCCACGGCGCCCGGGTCGGCGTCGGGGATCTCCTCGGGTGGGGACGCTTCCTCGTCCCACCCATCGCGCTTGTCGTGGGCGTCCTGTCGTTCCTCGGTCATCGCGACCCGGAGAGGGCCGGGCGATCGGCCGGCGAACCCGCCCGTGCCGTGCTCGGGGGGGTCCTCTCCCTGCTGTCCGTGGCCGGTTTGGCTTCTCTCGCCGGCGGTTCCCCGGCGTTCGACACCTCGACGGTGCGGCTCTCGGCGGCCGGCGGCATCCTCGGCGCCCTCACCGGAGACCCGCTCCGTGCCGGGTTGGGTGGGTTCGGTGCCGCGGTCGTCCTGCTTGCCGTCCTCGTCATCGCGCTGCTCCTCTTGACCGGCGCCTCCGTCCGCTCCGTCGGGCGCGCCCTCGTCACGGCCGTCCGTTGGGCCGCCACCGTCGCCGGTGGGGGCCCGGGACGGTCCCCGGAGGGGGACTGCGACGATCCGCCGACCGACCCCTTCGGGAGCCCGGTGCCCACCGGGGAGGCGGGCGACCGGATCGAGCCGGTCCTCGACGACGTTGCCCCGGAATCGGATCCGGTCGACGATCATCGGGCGGCCGGCCGGGACGCTGAGCGGGTCGGGGAAGGCCCGGTCACCGCCCCCCATCCGACCGGGGAGGGTATCGGAGCTCCCCCCGGTGCACAGCTCGAGCTCAAGTTGGGACCGGCAGTCGGTGAGTGGCGGCTGCCGCCGGCCGACCTGCTCAAACGGGCCAGGCCCCAGACCGTCGACGAGCGCGAGATCGCCTCGGCGGGGAGCGCCCTCGTTGCCGCCCTCGGCGCGCATGGCGTCGAGACACGCCTGGTCGGACGTACGGTCGGGCCGACGGTCACCCGCTACGAGATCGAGCTCGGTGCCGGGGTGAAGGTGGCCCGGGTGACGTCACTGTCCAAGGACATCGCCTATGCCATGGCCTCTCCCGACGTCCGCATCCTCGCTCCGATCCCCGGCAAGTCGGCCATCGGCGTCGAGGTACCCAATCGCCATCGCCAGCTGGTGGCTCTCGGTGACATCCTCGCCTCCCCCGAGGCTCGTCGTGCCCGTCAGCCCCTCGAGGTCGCGCTCGGACGTGACATCGCCGGTCGATCGGTCGTGATCGATCTGGCCGGTATGCCCCACGTGCTCGTCTCCGGAGCCACCGGCTCGGGGAAGTCCTCGCTGATCAATTCCCTCCTGACCTCGGTGCTCATGCGGGCCACGCCCGACGACGTCCGGCTCATCCTGGTCGATCCCAAGCGGGTGGAGCTCGGCCAGTACAACGATCTGCCCCACCTGCTCACCCAGGTGGTCGTGGATCCGAAGAAGGCGGCCAACGCCTTGAGCTGGGCGGTCACCGAGATGGAGCGGCGGTACGACCTGCTCGCCGAGGTGGGGATGCGGGACGTCTCGGGCTACAACGCGGCGTTCGACGCCGGGGACCTCGCCGCCCATGAGGAGTCCCACCGGCTTCGCACGCGAGGGACCGACGAGGTCGGCGGCGGCGAGGAGGACCAAGAGACGGCCGGCGTCCGCTACGAGCGGCTCCCGTTCATCCTCATCGTGGTCGACGAGCTGAACGACCTCATGATGGTAGCGGCGAGGGACGTGGAGGAGTCGGTCTGCCGCATCGCCCAGATGGCTCGTGCGGTTGGCATCCATCTGGTTCTGGCCACGCAACGACCGTCGGTGGACGTGATCACCGGTGTCATCAAGGCCAATATCCCGTCGCGCATGGCATTCTCGGTGTCCTCGTTGGCCGACAGCAGGGTGATCCTCGACCAGCCGGGAGCCGAACGGCTCATCGGCAAAGGGGACATGTTGCTGCTGTCCGCGTCGTCCTCGAATCCGCAACGGATCCAGGGCCCCTGGGTGAGCGAAGCCGAGGTTCGAGCGGTCACCTCCCACTGGAAGCGGCAGCGTTCCATGGAGGTGGTCGCCGGCATCGAAGAGGTGGTCGGTGCCGAAGGCCTGACGGTCGGAGGTGACGACGGCGACTCGGACGAGCTGCTGGGACAGGCGATCGAGCTGGTCGTTCGCTCGCAGCTGGGCTCCACGTCGATGCTCCAGCGGAAGCTCCGTGTGGGCTTCGCTCGTGCCGGTCGGTTGATGGACCTGATGGAGCGCAGGGGCGTCGTCGGGCCTTCGGAGGGATCGAAGGCTCGGGCCGTGCTGATGACCGCCGAGGAGTGGGACGCCCGTTGAACACGTGTGCCTCGACCGCGTGAACGACGTTCGATGAGCACGGACAACCTGAAGGAGCTGCGTCCCGTCGGCGATGGGGAACTGTCGTTCGACCCGCTCGCATCAGAGGCGGTCGTGTCCCGGACCGAGCGCGCCACGCTTCGGCGGAAGCGCCGGAGACGCTGGTCGGTCGTGACGGTGGCGGTGATCGTCGTGGTGCTCGTCGCCGGCCTCGCCGGCCTGCGGTTGCAGACCAGACCGCCCATGGCCGCGGTGTCGGTGTCCTCGGCCTCGACGGTACGGGTCGGGGTCCCGTCCCCGCCCATACCCTGGCCTGTCGCTGGCCAGGGTGCGGTGGCCGTGCCGAGCGCAGGGTTTCTGGCCCAGTCGGGCCCCGAGACACCGGTGGCGGTGGCGTCGCTGACCAAGATGGTCACCGCGTTGGTGGTGCTCCGGGACCATCCGCTGCCTGCCGGCGGCGCCGGGCCGCCGATCACCATCACCGCCGGCGACGTCGCCCAGTACGATGCGGATCTCGCCTCCGACCAGTCGACGGTACCGATCGTGGTCGGTGAGGTACTGAGCGAGCGTCAGGCACTCGAAGCGCTGCTCATCGTGTCGGCCAATGACGTCGCCTACGCCCTGGCCGTCTGGGACGCAGGAAGCCAGTCCGTGTTCGTAGCGAAGATGAACCGCGAGGCCTCCGCACTCGGTGCCACTCGTTCGCACTATGTCGACGCAAGTGGCTACGACCCTGGATCGGTGTCGACCGCGTCCGACTCCCTCCGCATCGCCGCCGCCGGCATGGCCATACCGACCTTCGCCCATGTCGTGGGGATGCGCTCGGTGGTGCTACCGGTGGCGGGCACCGTTTCGAACGTGGTCACCGAGATCGGAACCGGAGGGGTGGTGGGGGTCAAGTCGGGATTCACGCCACAGGCCGGCGCCTGTCTGGTCCTCGCCACCGAACGGGAAGTGGGCGGCCACGAGGCGCTGGTGCTGGTCGCCGCCCTGGGCCAGCCGACGTCGTCCCCGGCCTATCGGGTGCCGATCGACCCCTCGTCGTCCTCGGCACCCGTCGCCTTCCCTGCCGACGATGGGAATCCAGTCGACGCCTTCCGCTTCACCCGGCCCCTTGTCGACAATCTCCTGGCCGTCGCCCGCTCCGCTGTGGTGTGGGCTCCGATCGTCGTGCGGCACCAACGGCTGGCCACGGCGGCGACGCCGTGGGACGGCCGGTCGGGTCCCGTGCACGTTCTCGCCGCTCACGGTGCCGCCTTGGCCGCATGGCCCGGTCAAACGGTACGGGTATCGACGCGGATCGGAAAGGTACGCGACGGCGCTCCGGCAGGTGAGGTGGTCGGCCAGGCGAGCTACCGTCTCGGGGCGCAGGACGTCGCAGTGCCCCTGGTGCTGTCGCGGGCGGTTCCGAAGCCGGGTTGGTGGTGGCGGCTCGTGCACGGCTGAGCACGCGGCTGGGGTCGGTCACGGCCTGCGCACGCCGAGTTCCACCCTGCGGCGGGTGCGCCGAGTACCGTGGCGTCGTGCGTGCCCGTGCCCCGGCTTCATCGGCGAACCTCGGCCCTGGGTTCGACATGCTGGCGGTGGCGCTCGACCGCTACGTCGAGGTCGATGTCGAACCGGCTACCCGGCTCGTGGTCCGGTCCGAGGGCGAGGGGTCGGAGGTGTCCGACGATTCCTCACACCTGGCGGCCAGAGTCGCCATCGACGTGGCGGGTACCGATCGACTGGCCATCACCGTGCGCTCGCAGGTACCGGTCGCCCGGGGGCTCGGCTCCTCGGCCGCCCTGGCGGCGGCCGCAGCAGCCGCATCTGGTGCGAAAGACCCACTCGCGGTGGCGGCGTACATGGACGGCCACGCCGACAACGCCGCCGCCTCGACGGTGGGTGGGTTGGTGGCCGCCGCCCGGATCAAGAACGCCATCAGGGCCATCCGGCTCCCGTTGGACGTGAGCCTGGTCTTCGTGGTGATCGTTCCGGACGTCGCACTGTCGACCACCCGGGCGCGTCAGCTCCTCCCGCCCGAGGTGAGCAGGGAGAGCGCGGCGTTCAACCTGTCCCGCCTGGCCCTTCTGCTCGCCGGGTTGGCCGACAGCCGGCTGCTCGAGCCCGAGGCGACCGAGGACCGCCTCCACCAGGACTATCGCAGTCCGCTCTTCCCGGCCGCGCCGCGGCTGCTGGCCACGATGGCAGCGTCCGGCGCTCTCGCCGTGTGCTGGTCGGGGGCAGGCCCGTCCCTGCTCGGGATCTGCCGGGGGACCGAGGCCCACACGGTGCGGTCCGCGGCGGCCGCCGGCCTGGCGGAGAGCGATGTCCCCGGTGACGTGCTCGTGCTCCATCCGGATCTCCACGGCCTGGTGGTGGACCGAGAGGGCTCGGGGCGTCCACTCGACGTGCGGGCCCGGGGCTGAACCGGTGGGATCGGTCCCATCCTGCAGTCGTGGCGGGTGCCGTGTCCCACGGTGGGTCCACCTGAGGTGCGAGGGATGACCGGCAGATCGATGGGCCGTCGTATCCTGAGGTGATGAGCGCAGCCGGACCGCGGACCTTTCACATCCGGACCTTCGGTTGCCAGATGAACGACCACGACTCGGAGCGACTGGCCGGCGCGCTGGTGGCCGACGGCCTGGTGGCCGTGGACGACCTGGAATCGGCGGACGTCATCGTCTTCAACACCTGCTGCATCCGTGAGAACGCCGACAACAAGTTCTACGGACACCTCGGCAACCTGAAGGAGCTCAGGTCCCGACATCCGGAACTGCAGATCGCCGTCGGGGGTTGCCTGGCCCAGATGGAGAAGGAGACGATCCGCCAGCGGGCCGCCCATGTCGACGTGGTGTTCGGAACCCACAACCTGACCGAGGCGCCGGCCCTGCTGCGGCGGGCGGCGCTGTCGGGGCCCCTGGTCGAGGTCCCCGACGCCCCGGAACGCGCCGATGGGCCCGACGAGCGACAGACGGCGCTCGCCGCCGTTCGGGATCTTCCCCATGCGGCCTGGGTCACCATCCAGAGCGGATGTGACAACTCGTGCTCCTTCTGCATCGTGCCCACGGTTCGGGGCTCGGAGGTTTCCCGTACACCGGTCGATCTGATCGAGGAGGTGAGCGTGCTGGCGCGCCGGGGAGTCACGGAAGTGACGCTCCTAGGGCAGAACGTCAACTCCTACGGGAGGGATCTGACCAGGCGACGTCCACTGTTCGCCGAGCTGCTCCGATCGATCGGTGCAGTCGAGGGCATCCGACGGGTCCGCTTCACGAGCCCGCATCCGAAGGACCTCCGACCGGAGACGATCGCCGCCATGGCCGAGACGCCCGAAGTCTGCGACCACCTCCACCTGCCGCTCCAGACCGGAAGCGATGCGGTGCTTTCGGCGATGCGTCGGGGTTACACCGCCGAGCGCTACCTGTCCCGCCTGGAGGCCGCCCGGGGAGCCGTCTGCGACCTGGCGGTCACCACGGATCTCATCGTCGGGTTCCCGGGGGAGAGCGAGCGTGACTTCGAGCGTACGCTGGAGGTGGTGGCCGAAGCCGACTACGACAGCGCCTACACGTTCATCTTCTCCCCGCGCCCGGGCACGCGGGCAGCGGCCATGGTGGACCGCTTCGTGCCCGAAGAGGTTGTGGCGGATCGTTACGCCCGGCTTCGCCAGGTGGTCGACCGCTCGTCCCGATCCCGGTACGCAGCCCGGATCGGTCGGGTCGAGGAGGTGCTGTCCGAGGGACCCTCCAAGCGCAACCCTGCCCTGTTCACCGGCCGCACCGGCCAGAACAAGCTGATCCATTTCTCGCCGGTCGAGGAGCTGCCCACCCCGGTGGGCAGCTATGCCGACGTCGAGGTGACCGGAGCCGCCGCCCATCATCTGGTGGGTACGTTGCGGAAGGTCGGCGCTCTACCGGTTCATGCCAAGCGGATCCCGGTCGCCGGCGCTTGACCGATCGTCCGCCCGCCGTCGCCCTGGTCGGTCCGACTGCTTCGGGCAAGTCCTCGATCGCGCTCGAGGTGGGTCGCCTGGCAGGCCGTGGTCGGCAGCCATCCGAATCCGGTGGTGGGGTGGAGCTGGTCTCGGTCGACTCGATGGCCGTCTACCGGGGCATGGACATCGGCACGACCAAGCCCTCTGGAGGAGCGCGGGCGTCCATCGCCTACCACCTGGTCGATCTGGTCGAACCGTGCCAGGAGTTCACCGTCCAGCAGTTCCAGGCCGCCGCCCAGCAGGCCATGTCGGAGATCGCGTCGCGGGGGAACGCGGTGCTCCTGGTCGGGGGCACTGGCCTGTACCTCCGCGCGGTGGTCGACCGGCTGTCGTTTCCCGGCCGGTTCCCCGGGGTCGCCGCTCGCTTGGAGTGGATGATCGACAGTGGAGGTATCGAGGGCGATCCGGAGGTCCGGGACGTCCTCGGTGACCTTCATCGACACCTCGGCAGGATCGATCCGGAGGCGGCGTCCCGGATCGATCCGGCCAACCGTCGGCGTCTGGTCCGAGCCCTCGAGGTGACGATCGGGTCGGGCAGACCGTTTTCGAGCTATGGACCGGGACTCAACTGCTACCCGCAGACCGAGATCGCAATGGTGGGACTGTCGATCGAGCCGGCACGGCTCGATCGACAGATCGCCGAGCGGTTCGCTGGCCTGATGGAGGCCGGGTTCCTCGACGAGGTGAAGCGGCTGGTCTGCCGCCCCGGGGGTCTCTCCAGGACCGCGCGCCAGGCCCTGGGCTACCGGGAGCTGCTCGAGCACGTCGAGCAAGGGGTCCCCCTCGAGGAGGCGGTGGACACGGCCATCCGGCGCACCCGGGTGTACGCACGGCGCCAGATGGCATGGTTTCGCCGCGATCCTCGCATCAGGTGGATCGATCCCGATGACGACGCGGTCGGCCGGCTGGCCGATCTGCTCGGACTTTCCCAGATCCGATCGTCGGTGGACGGGCACTGCGTGGCGACGTGATGGAGCCCGACGGACACGGCGACGTGATGGAGCCCGGATCGAACGGACGGTTGGCCTGCACCAAGCACCACGGAGCCGGGAACGACTTCCTGGTGGTCATCGACCTGGAGGATCGGGTCCACCTCGATGTCAACCAGGTCCGGGCGGTGTGCGACCGACGCTTCGGGGTGGGGGCCGATGGCTTGATCCGGGTGCTCGATGGCAGGGACGGCGCTGCGCTGTCGATGGAGCTGACCAACGCAGACGGGAGCGGGGCCGAGATGAGCGGCAACGGAATGCGCTGTTTGGCCCAAGCGGCGGTGGAAGCCGGGATCGTTCGGCCCTTGGAATTCTCGGTGTGGACCCCGGTCGGCGTCAGGCGCGTCGACTACCGGCCAGCTGGCCGCTCGGGCTCGGGCCAGGCCTGGGTCGACATGGGCGTCCCGCTCCTCGGTCCCGACGAGGATCCGCCGGCCGCGGGCAGGCGCTCACGTCGGGTCGACATGGGGAACCCGCACCTCGTCGTGCTCGTCTCCGAACCGAAGGGGGACGAGGTCGACGAAACCGGCCGGTGGCTGTACGAGCTCAACGGCCGGCAGCGGAACATCGAGATGATCTCCGTGCTCGAGGGTGGAACCGCCATCGGTCTTCGGGTGTGGGAGCGCGGGGTCGGCGAGACCGAGGCGTGCGGCACCGGGAGCACGGCCGCCGCCGCCGCCGCCCACAGCTGGGGGCTCGTTGGACGCTCGGTCGACGTCCACAACCCGGGCGGGACCCTCGGAGTGGAACTCTCCGACGACGGGGCCCGGCTCGGCGGTCCAGTCCGGAAGGTGGCCGCGGTTGTCATCGACCTCGGGGAGATCGTGGAGGCGGCACGACCGTGACCGATGATCGCTCGGCCTTCACCGAAACGCTCATCTCCCGAGAGGTGCGTGAGCGGATCGTGCTGGTCGGTGTGACGGTCCCCCCCGGGACACCGGCCGACACCTCGGCGGGTCTCGACGAGCTGGCCCGTCTGGCAGATACTGCCGGAGCCTCGATCGTCGATCGAATCCTGCAGCGGCGGGACTCCCCCGATCCGGCCACCTACCTCGGTAGGGGGAAGTTGGCCGAGCTGGCGGCAGCGTGCCAGGCGGCCGACGCGGATACGGTTGTGTTCGACGCCGAGCTCTCACCGGCCCAGCAGCGGAACCTGGAGAAGGCCCTGGGTCGCACGGCCATCGATCGGGCGGCGGTGATCCTCGACATCTTCGCCCAGAACGCACGCACACCCGAGGGGCGGGCTCAGGTGGAGCTGGCCCTCCTCCGCTACCGGCTCCCCCGCCTGCGCGGCCGGGGGAGAGGGTTCAGCCAGCAGGGCGGCGGGATCGGAACCCGCGGGCCGGGCGAGACCCAGCTGGAGGTGGACCGGAGGCGTCTGGTCCAGCGGATGGGCAGGCTGGAGTCCGATCTCCGGGGCCTGGACCGGACCCGGCGAACCCAGCGGAGGGGACGGAGGCGATCACGGCGGCGCACGGTGTCGTTGGTCGGCTACACCAACGCCGGCAAGTCCTCGCTCCTCAACCGGCTGAGCGGAGCCTCCGTGCCCATCGAGGACCGTTTGTTCTCCACCCTCGACCCCCGGACCCGCCGGCTCGATCTCCCCGGCGGCGAGCAGATCCTCCTGACCGACACGGTCGGATTCGTGCGGAAGCTTCCGCACCTGCTGATCGAGTCGTTCCGCTCGACCCTCGAGATCGTGACCGAGTCGG
>DAHUZT010000003.1 GCA_027315005.1 Acidimicrobiaceae bacterium
CCTGGTGGACCTGCTGCAACGACCGGCCAACCATGGCCGCGGTTACCACGGCGGTCGGATCCTGCTCCAAGCGGTGCCAGAGGGTGACGACGAATCCGGTGGTGGGATCTCGCAGAGGAGTGAAGCCGTTCAGCGGCTCTACGACTGGCGCACCCAAGCTGCTGAGAGCGGTCGCTACTGCGTGTTCGCGGAGGATTCCCTCCGCACTGTCGGCCCGAGTCCCGACTTTCGCGATGACCGGGTGAGGCCGCAGCCAAACCACGGTGTTGTTTGTCTCCTGGAGCACGACCGGGTCGTCGCTGTCGAGACCGAGCTGGAGCCCGACCTCAAGCGCAGCGTTCAAGCCGAGCGTCATGGGTTCTGTGGGGTCAAGTGCGCGCGGACCAGATCGATGGAGCGATCCCGCTCGAGGGCGAACACGACGGTGGCATCCCCCGGGGGCCCGGCGTGCGGGTCCATGCCGTTCATCGAGGCAAACCTGTGCGAGGGGGAGCGAGAGGCGCACCGCAGCCGAGTTCGGCCATCAGTGGTTGGCGATCGTGAGGCGGGGACCGACTCGCCTGGCGTGAACCTCGACCGTGCCACCGACCGGAAAAGTGAACACCGGTGTCGTGTGGCCGAAGTCGACGTTGGCGATCACCGGCAGCCCCACCAGTTCGGGCTTCGTTGTCACCACCTGGGTGAGGAGCTGGCGCGTCATGCCGGTCCCCTTCTGGAACCGGCCGATGACGAGGGCCCGCACGCCGGCAAAGCCAGGCTGTTGGAGCAACGAGGCCAGATCCCGGTCGAAGTCCCAGGGCTTCACCTGATCGTCGTCTTCGACGAAGACGATCGATGCGTCGAGCGAGGGCATGAACGGGGTCCCTTGGAGCAGGTTGAAGGTGCAGAGGTTACCGCCAACGATGGTCCCGTCGGCTTCGCCCTCCTGCAGCACCCACCAGCCTGAGCTGGGCTCGAGCCGGCGAGCGTCCTGGTCGGTGTACCACAGGTCGTCGCTCCACGCTGGCGAAGGCGCCAGCATTATCGGCTCCTCTTCCATGACGCAGCCACGGAAACCGGCCTCGGTGTAGTCGAAGTGCCGTTTCATCCCGAAGCTCGAGTAGTGCGGGCCGGAGTAGCTGACCAGCCCGGTCCGGGCATACAAGGCATTGGACAGGGCGGTGATGTCGGAGAACCCGCACAGCACCTTCGGATGAGCGGCCACGTGCTCGTAGTCGATGCCGGTGAGCAGCTGGTTGGAGTTGAACCCGCCTATGGCGGTGACGATTCCATCCACCCCGGGATCGGCGAAAGCAGCGTGCAGGTCGGCGAGCCGGTTCTCGACCGGCGACGAGCCGAAGTCGTCACACACACCGACGTGCTCGCCGAAACTGACGTGCAACCCGAGGCCGATCAGCTTTCGGTCGGCCTCGGCGCGCACCTCGGACCCGATGATCTCCAACGATCTCGACGGCGCGACCACCCGCACCGACGAGCCCGGATGGAGTTTCGGGGGAAAGACCGGCATGGCACCATCGTGCCCGATTCTCCCCAGCCCAGCGACCCAGTTTGCTAGCACGACACCCGCGTCAACCCGAGGGCTCGCATTCTGGATTGGGTACCGGCGCACCGAATGGCCGACCTTGGTGTGGTGAGCACTCCAGCGGGCATGGAGTCCGGCGGTTTGAAGGGACTTGGCGCACCGCCCCTCGGGCCGAACGGCCCCACTGACCGTTGTTGCCCGCCCGTTCGCGCACGGATCGCGCACGGCGACCCAGTTTCGCGCCTCGTTCACACCTCACGAAAGAGAAGAAACCGCAGTTCACCAGCTGTTTCCTCGGAGAGCGGGCGACGGGAATCGAACCCGCGTTCTCAGCTTGGGAAGCTGATGTTCTGCCTCTGAACTACGCCCGCGTGGCTGGTGACCCTACTCGCACAGCGACTCTCGATGCCGGACGTTCGATGGCAATTTGCCGTTCATCCGTAGCGAGGCTCGAGGCCGTTCCGAGGCGATACCGAGGCCGTGATCCTCCTGACAGGTAGCAGGAAGCATTTCCGGTGGTTCAGCGATCGGGACCCGGCCCCGTCAACGGGCCGCCTCAGCCCGATCCGGCGCCTCGGACGCCTCGCCATCATGACTGGCGCCGGGGTGGTGCCCCAGCGCCAGTCGCGCATCCCAGCGCCAGTCGCGCATCCAGTCGCCGCTGGTTTACTGCATCGATCCGCCGCCCTGCTCTTCTGAGTATGTCCACTTCAGGGACGTGCTGCAACCGAAGATCGCGAGGGCAAGTTGCAATGTCGTCCGCACGCGGTGCTGAGTATGGCGACCAGACCGCTCCTATGGTGGTGGCCCGCCGTAGCGTGATCTCAATGAACGCAACCACACCGACCAGGCACACTCGCCAGGAGTTGCGCAACCTTCTCCTCGAAACCGCCCTGGTCATCCTTCGTGAGCAGGGGCTGGGTCTCGGGGTGAAGGCCCTCACCTTCAAAAGAGTATTCGAGCGGGTTGAACACGACACCGGGATCCGCCTGACCAACGCCTCGGTCATCGGGCGGCTCTGGAAGAACCTGGCCGATTACCAAGCCGACGTCCTGGCCATTGTGGCAGCGGGTGAGGCGGGCGCCGAGCGGGACGCCACGGCCGGGGCCATCGCCCCGATCTTTCGACAGCCGGCGACGGGCACGGTCGAAGTGCGCCGGGCGCGGCTCCGCGAGGTGTGTCGAATAGGCGGAGCCGTCAACTCCGAACTGCTCCGCGACTCTCGCGAATGGTCGGTGTGGCTCGGTGTGTGGGCACTGGCGACGAGCGGCGCCGTCTCCGAGGAGAAGGAGCGCATCCTGGACGCACTCCACCTGGGGTACGACCGCATCACCGACGGGTACGCGGCGCTCTACTCGGCCATCATGGATCACTTGGGTCTGTGCCTACGCCCCGGTCTGACGCTCCAGCAATTCACTGTCGGCGTATCCGCATTGGCCGAGGGGTGTGCGCTCCGCTCCCGGGTCGATGAATCCATGGTCGGCATCCTCCTTCCCACCGGCGAGGACGGCGCCCCTCAGGAGTGGACGATCTTCGCCATCGGGCTGGATGCACTGACCCAAGAGTTCTTCGACTTCATCACGCCCTTCCCGCCCGCCGGGACGTAGCGATCAGGGCGTGCAACGACAGTCCGGTCACCCGGACAGGACCTTCGGCGCCGACGTCGTGCCGAGCTCGCGGGCGAAGCTCATCAGTCTTTGGCCACCGCCGCAATCCCCGGTGGCACCGATCTGGGGCAAGGGCCAGTTCAGCGGAGTACGCCTGATGCCGCAGGCCCCACTATCGTCTGGCCCGCATGGTTCTCTCCGACCGCTCCATCCGAACCGCGCTCGAGAGGGGCTCGATCAAGATCGATCCCTTCGATGACAGCTGCGTCCAGCCGTCGTCGGTCGATCTGCACGTGGACCAGTACTTTCGACTCTTCAGAAATCACACCAGCAGGGTCATCGACGTGCGAGAGAGCCAGGAGGACCTCACCGAACTGGTCGACACCGGCGAAGAACCGCTCATCCTCCACCCGGGCGAATTCGTGCTCGGTTCGACCAGGGAGCGGGTGACCCTACCGGATGATCTCGTGGCCCGACTCGAAGGAAAGTCGTCCCTCGGCCGGCTCGGGCTGCTCATCCATTCGACGGCCGGGTTCGTCGACGCCGGTTGGGACGGCCATCTTACCCTCGAGCTGTCCAACGTGGCGAACCTGCCCATCACCGTCTACCCGGGGATGAAGATCGGCCAGATCAGCTTTCTCGAAATGACGACCCCGGCCGACCAGCCCTACGGATCCGAAGGGCTTCTGTCCAAGTACCAGGGTCAGTGGGGACCCACGCCGAGCCGCTACGCCGACAATTACCGGCCGTGACCGGGTCGCCTGCAGGCTCGGTTGTCGCGTCAGGCGACGGGACGAGCGGTCCGGGCATGTTTGTTACTCTCGAGTAACCCTAGGAGGAACCCAGTGGCGCTACGACTCGCGGTAGGACTCGGCATCTCGGCGGTGATGTTCGGCATCGCCGGCCGCCGGTTCTTCTGGTTGTTCCGGCTCATCTCGGCCGGAGAGCCGGCGGTCCCGTCGCGGACGGTGAACCTGGCCAGGCGGGCGAAAGCCGAGCTGGTCGAGGTGGGTGGCCAGAAGAAGCTCCTCCAGTGGACCGTACCCGGCCTGGCCCACGCCTTCACCTTCTGGGGCTTCACCCTTCTCCTCCTCACCATCCTCGAGGCATACGGGGATCTCTTCCAGAGGAACTTCCACATTCCCCTCATCGGCCGGACCGCCGTCGTCGGCTTCGTCGAGGACTTCTTCGCAGTGGCGGTGCTGGTCTCCCTCGGGGTGTTCGTGGCCATCCGGGTCAAGCACTCACCGAAGCGGGAGAACCGGCGTTCGCGCTTCTTCGGCTCGCACACCGCGGCCGCCTGGCTGGTGCTCCTGATGATCTCGGGTGTGATCGTGACCCTCCTTCTCTACCGGGCAGCCCAGGTCAACACCGGCAACTTCCCCTACGGTTGGTGGGCGTTCGCCTCCCACGGAATAGCCCGCGCCCTGGCGCCGCTCGGTACCGGCGTGAACAGCGTCATCGAGACGGTGGCACTGTTGGCCAACATTGCCATCATCACCGGATTCCTCGTCTTCGTCTCCTATTCGAAGCATCTCCACATCTTCCTTGCCCCTATCAATGTGGCCACCTCGCGCCGTCCTCGAGCACTCGGCGCCCTCGCCTCGACCCCGGACATGTCGATGGAGAGCGTGGGCGACGACGACGAGGTGGTCTTCGGCGCCGGTCGCATCGAGGACTTCTCGTGGAAGCAACTGCTCGATATGGCCACCTGCACCGAGTGCGGCCGGTGCCAGTCCCAGTGTCCGGCCTGGAACACCGGCAAACCCCTCTCGCCCAAACTGCTGATCATGGACCTCCGGGACAATCTCTTCTCCTCGGCTGACAGGGTGCTCGCCAACAATCGGGCCACCGGTCAGGAAGTGGAAAGCCTTGTCCCCTCGGTGATCGACCCCGATGTGCTCTGGTCGTGCACCACCTGCGGTGCATGCGTCGAGGAGTGCCCCGTGGACATCGAGCACATCGACACCATCATCGACATGCGCCGCTACGAGGTGCTGATGGAGTCGAAGTTCCCGACTGAAGCCGGGCTCATGCTCCGGAACATCGAGAACCAAGGCGATCCCTGGGGCCTCGGCTCATCCAAGCGCACCGCCTGGACCGAGGTGCTCGACTTCGACGTTCCGGTGGTCTCCGGAACCATCCCCGCAGACGTGGAATATCTCTACTGGGTCGGTTGCGCCGGCGCCCTCGACGAGCGTGCCCGCAAGGGCGTCCAGGCCACTGCCCGCATGCTGCATCGCGCTGGAGTTTCCTTCGGCATCCTCGGCCCCAGGGAGAGCTGCACCGGGGACCCAGCGCGCCGGCTGGGCAACGAGTACCTCTACCAGGAACAGGCGCGGGCCAACATCGAGACGCTCGAGAGTGCTCAGGTCAGAAAGGTCATCGCGACCTGCCCTCACTGCTTCAATTCGCTGGCCAACGAGTACCCCGCCCTCGGAGGGAACTTCGAGGTGATCCACCACAGCCAGCTACTCGACCATCTGGTCTCCGAAGGACGACTCAGTCCCGGCGGGGGTTACCGGGGAACGGTGACCTATCACGATCCCTGTTACCTGGGTCGCCACAACCGCATCTTCGACGAGCCGCGGTCGGTGATCGACGCCATCCCCGGCGCCACTCAGGTCGAGATGCGCCGCTGTCGGGAGAAGGGATTCTGCTGTGGAGCAGGAGGTGCCCGGATGTGGCTCGAGGAGAACCTGGGCAAACGGGTCAACATGGAGCGCACCGAAGAGGCCCTTGGCACCGGTGCCGACGTGGTATCGACGGCCTGTCCGTACTGCATGATCATGATCGATGACGCGGTTCGGGCCAATGCCAAGGAAGACGACGTCCGGGTGCTCGATCTCTCCCAACTGCTGGAGGAGTCGATGTCCGAGTCGGCGGAGCGGACTCCTCAGTCGTAGGCCTTGGCGTCCGAAGCGCGCAGTCGGGTCGCCATCGCGGTGAGCATCTTGCGCGACATGGTTGGTACCGAGTTGAGCAGACCGTTGAACTGGCGCTGCGAGAGCACCAAGAGGTCCATCTCCGTTTCGGAGATCACCGAGGCCGAGCGGGGCCGGCGGTCCAGGAGGGCGAGCTCTCCGAAGTAGTCACCTGGGCCCAAGGCGGCAACTCTTCTTCCGCGCCGCTTGACCGCGGCCGTTCCGGACACGATCAGGAACAGCTCGAGGCCCACCCGACCTTCCTCTACGACCAGCTTCCCCGGCGGCACTTGGACCTCGTCGAGCGAGCTGCGGATCTTCCGTAGCTCGGCTGCCGTGCAATTGGAAAAGAGCCAAATGCTCTTCAGCTCGGTGGCTTTGGGTCGAGTGGCCATGATCGACAAGCTAGCGCGGGCCACCCGATTCGGCTGATGCAGCCGGCGCTCCCGCGTGCTGAAGGGTTCATCGAGCCGAAACATCGGTGTAGCGCGCAAGAAACCTCGATCGGACAGGCTGATGCTGCGGCGATCAGGCCCCGGTCCCGTCCACGCCCACGTTCGATCTCGGGCCGCGGTACAAGGGGTGGACAGGGTGATGAGCGGCTCCGAGCGACTGTGCGCAGATGCACCGATGAGTGGTGGACTCCAACGGAGGACACCGGTGGCAGCGGTGGGTGTTCTACCCCTGTCGACGCTCCGGGGAGCCGGTGTGGACGTCGACATCCGCTACCTGTCGCGGGTGGTGACCGTCGTCCTTTCGACTGCGCTTCTAGCCCTGGCCGCGGCGTTGTTCATCGCCGGAGAGAGGAGGAACGCCCAGATCAACGCGTTGCGGACCGGAGGGATCCCTGTGGTGATGACCGTGACCGGCTGTACCGGCCTCATGGGAGGGAGCGGCAGCAACCCGGTGGGGTACCGGTGTCGCGGAACCTATGTCGTTGGTCGGCACCGCTACTCTGCCGCCGTTCCCGGGTCCGCACTCCATTCGGCCGGCGCAGACGTGGCAGCCCTTGCGGCTCGCGGCGATCCGGCCCTCGTATCCTCGGCGCACCTGGTGGCCGGGGAGCACCAGTCGTGGAAGGTGTACGCGGTGCCGTCACTGCTCGTGTCCCTGGTCGGGGCAGTTCCGGTGGTCTGGTCCGTGCGCCGACGTCGACGGCGGCGCACGGGGGCCGGAAGGGACGAGACCGCCGCCCAGGTCGGCACCAACACGACTGGTTTCGGCGTCGGAACCGCCCCGTGGAGTCGTGGAGTGGTGGGGTACCCTCGATGATGGCTCGAACCGACCCGACCGACGGCCCGGAGGTGACCGACGACACCTCACCGTCGTTCTGGCACCGTGTGAAGTTCGGAACACTCCATCGGGACGAGGGTGAGGGTCGATCGCTCGGCACCCGCCTGCGCGACGCCGTGCGCAAACCGGTCGAACCGGGATCGGCCGACGCTGGAGGGCCGACGGGTGCGGACCGAACCATGGCCGTGGCCGAGCTCGAGAAGTCCGAGTACCGAGCGGACGACAAGGAGCGGCTGGTCGGATACGTCGCCGCGCCGCTCGCCGCCGCCATCGCCTTCCTCGTGACGGGAAGCCTGATCGGCAACGACCCGGCGCGGTTGCTGTCCGACGGGCAGGTGAACCCGCACTACGTCAGCCCCTCGCTGTACCTGACCGTCGGTGGCGTGGCCATGGTATTGGCCCTGCTGATGCTGGTGATGGCCTGGAGGCGCCAACGCCTCTATCTGGGTTTGGTCATGGCTCTCTACGGACTGTCGATCTTCAATCTCCACTTCTGGGGTTTTGGTCTGCCGTACGTCATGGGCGGAGCCTGGTTTCTGGTGCGGTCCTATCGCGCCCATTCCGGAGTCAAGGAGGCACGAGCGGCCGAGGTTTCGGGGCTCGCTTCGCGCTCCACCTCGAACAAGCGCTACACGCCGCCGTCTTCGACCGATCGCACACCAAGACGCAGGGCGGCGCGCAAGGCCGGCTGAGCGAGCGGGCTGCGCAGAGGACGGGTCCGCCCAGAGGTTGCCGGTCGTGTTGGGCGACTCCGGGCGCACGCCCCCGGCGGCGACAGGGCCCTCGCAGCCCTCGCGATCCTCCGAGGTTCCTCCCACACCCCTCTCGGCTGGCTGTTCCCACCCGGGTGCGCCGCTGTCGAGCGGACACGCTCCCGGTGGAGTTTTGTAGGGAAATCCCAGGTGAACGGCGTTCACGCACTGGTAACACGGGCGTGACCACCCCGAAACTCCGAGGCATCATCCTGTCCCTCGGAAAGGTCCAACCAGCCCGTCCTGGTCTTGGCCTACCCGCGCGACCGGGCACGTGGCCGGCCGGGTGGGGGAGCCAACTCACGAGAGGAGCACCCAAACCGTGCTAGCCGTCGTAGCTCAAGTTCCGGTTCCCTATCCAAGTTGGCTGAATACCGGCGACAACACGTGGCAGTTGGTGGCCGCCACGTTCGTCGGCCTGATGAGCCTGCCCGCTCTGGCCGTTCTCTACGCGTCGATCGTCCAGAAGAAGTGGGCGGTCAACGTGCTGGCGATGATGTTCGCCGGGTTCTCGCTGGTGCTCATCGCCTGGGTGCTCTGGTCGTACAAGATGGGCTTCGGAGCCAACTCGATCGGTCACGGCGTGTCCGTGGTCAACGGGGTCGCTGTCCAGCACGACCTGACCGGGGTGGGTTGGGTCAAACACTTCTTCGACAACTTCGTCGGCATACCAGGATCCATCTCCAGCAGTGGAGCCGAGTCGGGTCAGGCGGTGTCGGCAGCCAATACGGCCATCCCGTTCCACTTCCCGACGACCACCCTGGCGTTCTTCCAGTTCGTGTTCGCCGCCATCACGCCGCTTCTCTTCCTGGGGAGCGTCCTCGGGCGGATCAAGTTCAGCGCTTGGTGCCTGCTGGTGCCCCTGTGGTCGACCTTGGTCTATGGAGTGGACGCTTTCATGCTCTGGGGTGGTGGCTACTTCGCCCAGGAGGGCGCGCTTGACTTCTCCGGCGGTTACGTCATCCACATGTCGGCCGGAGTGTCGGGCTTCGTCGCCGCCTGGGTGCTCGGCCCCCGCTTGCTCAGGGACAGACAGCATGCCGTCCCCAACAACCTGGTGATGGCCGCGGTCGGCGCCGGCATCCTGTGGCTCGGCTGGAACGGGTTCAACGGCGGTGATCCGTACTATGCCGGAGTCGATGCCGCTGCAGCCGTCATCAACACCAACCTGGCCACAGCCGCCGGGTTGCTGGTGTGGATCGGGATGGATGCCTGGTTGACCAAGGAGAAGAAGCCGACCTTCCTCGGGGGTGTCAACGGGATGATCTGCGGTCTGGTGGGCATCACCCCGTGTGCCGGGTGGGTCAACGGCCAGGGGGCCATCGCCATCGGGGTCATCTGCTCAGCCATCGTTTGGGTGGCGTGGAACTACCTTTCCAAGCTGCGGCCGTTCTCCAAGGTGGACGACGCGCTCGGAGTCGTCTACACCCACGGCATCGCCGGCCTGTTCGGAGGCCTCCTCCTCGGTGTGTTCGGCAACCCGGGGATGCTCGAATACGGGTGCGGGAACCTCTCCGCCAACGGTCAGGTCCTGCACACCTCCCAGACGGCCTACGGCGCCACGACCGCCCACTGCACCCCGTTCTCGGTCAGTGGCCTGCTCTACACGGGGTCGGCCCACCAGCTCTGGGAACAGTTGCGAGCGGCCGTCTGGGTCATCTTCTGGTCGGCTCTCGTGACCTTCATCCTCATGAAGCTGATCGGGCTGGTGCTCCGTGGCGCCCGCTACAAGGACGAGGTGCTCGAGGTGGGTGACCTCGCCATCCACGGCGAGGAGGCCTTCCCCGTCGAATCGCTGGCCGAGAGGGTTGGCGCATTCTCGATGGCCGGGGTCGGTGCGGAGTCGCCAGCGTCGGAACGGGTGGGTGCCGGTCGGGAGTCACCCAGTGCACACCCCGGCGAACGGCTACCGTCCGGTGAGCCGGACAGCTGACAGGACCACTACCCAACACCGAGGAGGAATGCACTGTGAAGCTCGTCGTAGCGGTACTGAAGCCGTTCAAGCTGGACGAGGTCAAGGAATCACTCAAGCACCTCGGAGTCCAGGGGCTCACCCTGTCCGAGGCACAGGGTTTCGGACGCCAGAGGGGTCACACCGAGGTCTACCGGGGAGCCGAGTACGAGGTCGAGTTCGTGCCGAAGATCCGCCTCGAAATCGTGGTGGACGATGCCCAGGTGGGTGATGTGACCGCGGCCATCATCGACAGCGCCGGCACTGGGAAGATCGGTGACGGCAAGGTCTGGGTTCTCCCGGTGGAAGAGATGATCCGAGTCCGTACAGGCGAACGAGGTCCCGACGCTCTGTAGCGGCTCGGACTTCGTAGGCCGTCACACCGCCAGGCCGGAAAGGCACAACCGGCCTGGCGGCTGACGGCCTCGGCCGCCAACCTGGCGGCTTCGGCGTCGCCGAGATAGTCGGCCGCCACGACACGCAGGCTGCCGTCAAGCTGGTAGAGGTAGGGAATCCCGGTCGGGATCTCCAGCCCGGTGATGGCCTCGTCGCCGATGTGGTCGATGTGCTTGCGGAGAGCCCGGATGCTGTTGCCGTGGGCGACCACGAGCACCGTCCCGCCGCGGGCCCCTTCGGCCAAGAGGTCGGGGACGATGGCGTCGTCCCAGTAGGGCACGGTCCGGGCGACGACGTCGGCTAGGCACTCGGTGCCGGGTATCAGATCGGGGTGCAGGTCCCTGTAGCGCGGGTCGGCAGCCGCCTCGGCCCGCCGGTCCGCATCGAGGGGAGGTGGGGACACCGCATAGCTGCGGCGCCACTGCTTCACCTGTGCGTCGCCGAAGCTGGCTGCGGTTTCCCTCTTGTCGCGGCCCTGCAGGGCTCCGTAGTGGCGTTCGTTGAGGCGCCAGTGGCGCCGGACCGGTAACCAGCTCCGTCCGGCCTCGACAAGGGCCAACTCCGCGGTGCGGATGGCCCGTTGCAACAGCGAGGTGTGGACGACCCGGAGGTCGAGGTCCCCGGCTCCCGCCAGCAGTCTCCCGGCGGCGCGGGCTTCGTCCTCCCCGGCCGGTGTGAGCACGACATCGTGCCACCCGGTGAAGCGGTTCTCGGCGTTCCACTGAGATTCGCCATGACGGAGGAGCACCAATTGGGGCATGCCCGCGAGCGTACCGCCACCGGGATTCGACCGAATTCGGACCATACACGGAAAGAGTTGACTCACAGTGACTCAACTTTGCTATAGTGGCAGAAGTCAGAAAGTATGCCGCATAGGACGGCAATACAGGACGGCAATATAGGACGGCAATGAGCAATGAGGAGGCAG
>DAHUZT010000007.1 GCA_027315005.1 Acidimicrobiaceae bacterium
GTGAAATCGGCCATCGCCGTACCGTTCGCCATCTCGCACAGCACCCTCGAGCTCGAGTGCGAGCGGTGCGCCGCCGATGTCGACCCGTGTCGGATGGAGGTGGGCGCGTTGTCTCCTGCGCCGACACCGTCCGCGCCGACGCGACGCGGCCCCGAGTAACCGAACGGCCAAACCGCTCCAGCTCCTCGGGGCCACGCACGCGCTGGGCCGGGGGGTTCGGCGTCGGCCGTGTCGGACAGCCCAACCGCCGGGTGCGGAACGGGGTGCTCGCGAGCACTCCGGACCTGACCGGACCACCACGCTGGTCACCTACGGGCCCACCGGGTGAGGCGCATTGCCTGAGGAGCGCTTCTGCATCCTCTCCGCACGCTCCTGATCGACCGGCAGGTCTTCGGCTTCCCAACACCGACCATGCTGAAGCCCGGTCAGCCGGAGGTCAAGGGATCGGCGCGAAATCCGGAACTTGTCCGCCGGTTTCCCCGGATTTCCCCAACTCGGTCGAACCTGTCCACCGCTCGTCCCCAAGGCGCCGATGGCCGGTCCGACGGGGGCCATGGGCCGCCGGTCAGCCTCGCCGACGCTGCAGCTCGATCGCCACCGCCTTGCCGTCCGCCTTGCCACCGGTGGCGCGCATGACCTGACCGGTCAGGTAACCGGTCAGCTTCTTCACGTCCTCGTCGTCTCCGGTACGGTACCGCTCCCACTCGGAGGGATGGGCGGCAGCCACCTCGTCGACCACGGAAGCCAGAGAGGCGTGGGAGAGGGATTCGAACCCCCTGGCCGCGGCGATGGTCGCCGGATCGCCCCCACCCTCGACCAGGAGCTCGGAGAGGACCGCCTTGGCCTGGGTGGCCGTGAGCGAACCGGCCGCCTCCAGCGCGAGCAGGGAGGCGAAGGACCCGGACTCCAAGCGCCGGGCCGCGGCTGCGTCGGTGGCGGCCTCGTTCGCCGTGCGATTGAGGGCGAGCGACACGGGAACCCCGGCAGCGGCCGCAGCCAGGGTCAACCCGTCCAGTCCCAACTCGACCACGGTTGCCACCTGATCGGCCTGGGAGGCACTCAGGGCCTCCTCGCCTCCGAGCAACCCGATCAGCTGCTTCCGACGTGCGGCGGGAAGTGGCCCGAGGAGGTCGGCCACCGCCTCGACCCACCCGTCGTCGGGTGCGAGGGGTACCAGATCGGGTTCGAGGAAGTACCGGTAGTCGTACGCCTCCTCCTTGGATCGAAGCGCTACCGTCCGTCCGGCGTCCTCGTCCCAGTGCCGGGTCTGCTGGACGACCGGCTCCCCCGACTCGATGAGGGTGATCTGCCGATCGGCCTCGAACTCGATGGCGCGCCCGACCGAGCGGACCGAGTTCAGGTTCTTGATCTCACACCTGGTGCCGAAGTCGGCGTCGGGGCCGGAGCGGACCGAGACGTTGGCGTCGACCCGCATGGAACCCTCCTCCATCTTCCCGTCGGAGGCGCCCGAGGCCACCAGCACGGCCCGCAGTTCGGAGACGTACGCCCGTGCCTGGGCGGCCGAGCGGATATCGGGTGCGCTCACGATCTCGACCAGAGGGACCCCCGAGCGGTTGTAGTCCACCAACGAGTAGTCGGCGCCGTGGATCCGGCCGGTCGCACCGGCGTGGGTCGTCTTGCCGGTGTCCTCCTCGAGATGGGCCCGCTCGATTCCCACCCGTGAGCCGTCGGGCAGCTCGAGGTGACCGGCGACGTTGATCGGCTGGTCGTACTGGCTGATCTGATAGTCCTTGGCCTGGTCGGGATAGAAGTAGTTCTTGCGGTGGAAGGTGGAGGGACGGATCTCACAGGCGAGGGCGGTCCCGATGGCCATGGCCAGCTCGACGGCCTGCCGGTTGACCACCGGGAGGGAGCCGGGCAGGCCGAGGCACACCGGGCACACGTTGGTATTGGGCTCCTTGCCGAAGGCGTTGGGACAACCGCAGAACAGCTTGGTGGCCGTCTCGAGCTCGCAGTGGACCTCCAGCCCGACCACGAGCTCCCATCCCGCCCTCACCGCCTCCCACCTTCCGCCGCACGGTTGGGTGCTGGTCCGGCTGCCCCGGCGGAAGCCGCCTCGAGCACCGCCGCCGCTGCCAGGATGGTCGGTTCCGACAACACCGGGCCGAGGAGCTGGACCCCGACCGGCAAGCCGTCGGCGCCGGTTCCGAACGGGATGCTGGCGGCGGGGTGCCCGGCCAGGTTGGAGGGGATGGTGCAGACGTCGGAGAGGTACATGGCCAGCGGATCCCCGGTCTTCTCCCCGATGGGGAAGGCGGTGGTCGGGGCCGTCGGACCGAGAAGGAGATCGCACCGGCCGTACGCCGAGGAGAAGCCCTCGACGATCCGGGTGCGGGCCCGAAGGGCCTGGTTGTAGTACGCGTCCATGTAGCCGGCCGACAGCACGTAGGTGCCGAGCATGATGCGACGCTTCACCTCCGGTCCGAAGCCGCGCGAGCGGCTGGCCGTGTTCATCGTCGTCGTGTCCTCGGCATCCACCCGCAGTCCGTAGCGGACCCCGTCGTAGCGGGCCAGGTTGGAGGAGGTCTCGGCCGGGGCGATCAGGTAGTACGCCGAGAGCCCGAGACGGACTTCGGGCACGGAGATCTCCTCGACCCGGGCCCCGGCCCCAGAGAGGACCTCGGCCGCCCGGTCGACAGCTGCGACGACGTCGTCGTCCGCCCCCTCCACCAGCTCGGTGAGCAGGCCGATGCCGAGCCCGTCCACTCCCCGATCGAGGGCCGGGAGCACCGGGGGACCGGTCCGGTCGAGGGAGGTCGAGTCGGCCGGGTCGTGGCCCCGCACCACCTCGAACAGCAGGGCCGCGTCGGCCACCGTTGCGGCCAGGGGTCCTATCTGATCGAGCGAGCTGGCGAAGGCCACCAACCCGTAGCGGGACACGGTGCCGTAGGTCGGCTTCAGGCCGACCACTCCGCACAGTGCCGCGGGCTGGCGGATCGATCCGCCAGTGTCCGATCCGAGGGCCAGGGGACAGAACCCGGCTGCAACCGCCGCGGCCGATCCTCCCGACGAGCCACCGGGCACCCGCGCGGTGTCCCTGGGGTTGCGGGTGGGGCCGAAGGCTGACGTCTCGGTGGACGATCCCATGGCGAACTCGTCCATGTTGGTCTTCCCCACCACGACCGCCCCCGCCTCGCGAAGGCGCCCGACGACGGTGGCGTCATAGGGGGGTCGCCACCCTTCCAGCATCCGCGACGAGCAAGAGGTGGCAACCCCGCGTGTGCAGAGGTTGTCCTTCAGGGCCACCGGCACCCCGGCGAGCACCCCCGGGTCCTCGCCGGCCGCCACTCTCCGGTCGAGCTCCTCGGCTGATCGTCGGGCGTCTTCGGCCATCACCAGCGTGAAGGCGTTGATCGCCGGGTTCCCCCCTTCGATTGCCCGGAGATGTCGTTCCACCACCTCGACCGCGCTCGCCGCTCCGGTCCGGACGGCATGTGCCAGACCCGCAGCCGGAGCGGGGAGACCCATTCGTTCGCCGTCGTTCAAGGCGCCTCCCCCAGGATGCGAGGCACCTTGAACCGGTGGTCCTCGACCGACGGCGCCTCGGCCAGTACTTCCTCCCGATCGAGGCAGGGCCGGACCTGGTCGGGACGGAGCACGTTGGTCATCTCCACCGCATGGACCGTCGGTTCGACCCCGGCCAGGTCGAGCTCCGCCACGTCGGCGACGTGCTCGATGATTTCGGCCAGCTGGCCGGTGAACAGTTCGAGCTCCTCCTCGGACAGTTCCAGCCGGGCCAGCGCGGCGACGTGGGCGACCTCATCGCGGGTCAGGCGTCTCGGCTGGTCCACCGGCCCCGTCACGAGGTCATCTACCCGGGCCCGCCACTACCACCGAGCACCTGGTGGAGGAAACCGACGGTGCGGCTCTCGATCTCCGGGGCGTCCCAGTCGAGGGTGGCCACGTGATAGCTCCGCTCGAGGAAGACCCGCTCGAGCCGGCCTGCGACCGAGTCGGCGAGGACGTCGCCCGAGACCGGCTCGACCACATGGTCCTGACGACTGGAGAAGAGCAGTAGCGGGCTGCGGATGTCGGTGAGCCGGGAGCGGACCCGGTCCGCCCCCTCGAACAGGGACAGGGCGGCGGCGAGCGGGGTCCCCGGATAGGCCGCTTCTGTCGCACCGTCCTTGGCGATGTCCGATCCGATGGCGTCGAACACCTCGGTTCCCTCGTCGAGCAGGGCCTGGATCCCTCGGCGGAACTCCTCGTCGGGAGCGACGATCAGCGGGTTGACCAGGGAGAGACCGGCGACGTCAGGGTGGGCTTCGGCCAGCGCGCAGGCCAGGGTCCCTCCCATCGACAGGCCCGCCACCGCCACCGTCGTGCACCGGTCGCCGAGTGCCCGATAGGCCGCGTCGGCCGCTTCCCACCAGTCCTCCCACCTCGTCGGCAGCATGTCGGAAAGGGTCGTCCCGTGCCCGGGCAGCACCGGGAGGTCGACGGTGTACCCGGCCGCGGCGATGGCTTCGGCGAGGGGTCGCATCGACTGCGGATTGCCGGTGAAACCGTGCAGGACGAGCACACCTCGAGTACCGCCCGTGGACGACCACGGCTCGGCACCGGGGATGAAGGGAGCGCTCACCGGAGGGGATGCTAGCGGGCGTCCTCGCGGTCGTGACTACGTCAGCTGGTCCAGGGGCCGGGCGACCGGCGGATTAGTGTGGCGACGGAGTTCATCCACCCTGTTCGTCGAACCCCGGGCAAGGAGCGCCGACGCGATGGCCACCTATCCGTTTCTGAGTGACCCATGGCTGGAAGAGGCTCGGGCCATCCGGGCCGAGTACGAGGGCCGGGGAACCGCCATCGACCACTCGATCAGGATGAACCTCGTGATCAGCGAGGTGCCTTTCGGTCCGGGTGTCGTGAACGCCCACGTGGACACGTCTTCGGGGGAGCTGCTGCTCGACACCGGTCACCTCGACTCGGCGGATCTCACCGTGTCGCTCGACTACGGCGTTGCCAAGGCCATCTTGGTGGAGGGGAACCCCCAGGCGGGCCTTCAGGCCTTCATGGCCGGCAAGGTCCGGGTCGACGGGGACATCGCCAAGTTGATGGCGATGCAGACCCTGGCACCCAACCCGATCGCCGCCGACATCGCCTCACGGATCCTCGAGATCACCGAGTAGCCAGGGGCGCCGGCCCGGCACCGCGGGCGGCGCACCGGTAGGTCAGGGCAACGGCGCTTCGGACCGGGTGGCCGACCGGGATCCCCGAGGCGTGTTGCGCATGAGCAGCGCGCAGACGCCGGCCAAAGCTGCGACGACCGCGCCCACCGCGTAGGCACGGTGGAACGAAGCCAGCGAACCCACTCCACCATGGCTGGAGGACTGGACGGTGACCATGACCTGGATGCCGGCCACGATGCCGATCTGCATGATCAGCTGCTGCGCGGCGCTCATCACACCGAGCTCATCAGGTGCCACCTCGTTGGAGGCCGACGAGGCGGTCGACGGCGTCGAAAATCCATTCCCGATGCCGGAGAGGGCGAGTGCCAACAGGATGATCCCGAGGGAGGGTTCACGTCCCAGCTGGGTGAACACGACCATGGAGGCGGTGAGCGCGACGGCACCACTGAGCACCGACACCCGCTCCCCCACCTTGACCGCTGCGTACCCGGCGACGGGCGCCACGAGTGAGAAGAGGAGCGGCCTCGCCGTGGACACCAAACCGGCCCGGGTCTCGCTGTATCCGTAGATCCGCTCCATGAGGATGGGGAAGAGGAAGAACCCTCCCATGTAGGAGAAGTTGATGAAGGAACTGGCCCCCAGCGGAAACACGAAATTGCGCAGCCGGAAGTAGCGCAGGGGGATGAGGGGATGTGGGGTCTTCCTCTCGTGGAGTACGAAGGTGACGCCCGAGGCGACCGACACTCCGAACACGCCTAGGGTCGGTGGAGCGAGGAAACCCCACGACGGTGCCTCGTTCAGGGCGAGGAGGAACGCGGTCACCGAAAGTGCGAGAGTCCCCGACCCGACCCAGTCGAGCTTCCGGGACGGACTCTCGGGATGGCTCAGTCCGTCGCCAGCATCGCGCCGGTCACCCATCTCCGGTCGGTCGGCGGCGACCTGTCCGTTGGTGGCGACTTCTCGGCCGGTGGCGACTTCTCGGCCGGCAAAGCTCGCCATCCGCAGTGGGTCGGCATGGCGACCGGGCAGGACGATCACCGCAAGCACCGCGGCGATGGCCATCAGCGGGAGCTCACCCCAGAACAGCGCCCGCCAGCCGAGGTACTGGATGACCGGCGCCCCGATGGTGACGCCGAGCACCGGCCCTCCGGCACCGACCAGGGACCACCAACCGAGCGCCTTGACCCGGTCCTCGTGCGAGAACACCTGGAGCACGAGAGCCATCGATGCTGCTCCGGTGGCCGCTCCCTGGATGCCGTCGAACAGCCGGGCGGCGATCAGCACACCGGCGGTGGGAGCCGATGCCGTCAGTACGACGCTGACCGCCGCGCCGACCAGTCCCCAGAGGTACAGCCATCGGTAGCTGCGCAGGTCGCCGAGCTTGCCGAGGATGGGCGCGGCGACGCCGAACGACAGGAGCGGTCCCGTCGACGTCCAGGTCAGCGTCGACACCGACGTGTGGAGCTCGGTGGCCACCTTCGGCAACGCGACAACGAAGACGGTGAAGGTGATGTTGACCGACAGCAACCCGGCCAGCACGGTCCAGAGCACCCACCACCGGTAGCGGTCCGATCCCCGAACCCGGCGGTGGAGCCTCCGATGGAACCAGATGGGCCAAGGCACGACGATGCCACCCTCGGCTCCCGTCCCGCTGCCGGCCAGGATGGCCTCCGCCGCGGCGCGCTCGTCGGCATCGGGTTCGTCATGGGTGCCCGGCGGCACCGGTTCGCGGATCGGGGACATCACCGGACGGGCGGACGCGCCTCGGAGTCGGCGGTGACCGGGACGTGCCCCTTGGGTGCTCCCATGTGTGGTTCCCCTCCGGATCCCAGTCGCCCTCGGATATCCGGGATCCTCACGGTCTGCGCCGACCAACCCCCGGCACTGGACCACGTTGGCAGGGCGGTTCCGTCAGGGTCAAACCGTGCTCGCGGGACCGGTCACCGTCTCAGGCGCCGGGACCACCAGTCTGGGTCACGCGCGTGCGCGTGGAAATGATCGGGGATCTGGCGCATGATCCGGTCGAAGGTCCAGACACCCACGCCCAGCCGCTCGTCGGCCACCCGGCCCAGTCGGACCAGCATGTGCTCCACGTCGGCCTCCGGTGGCTCGTCCCCGTGGTGCTTCCATACCACCATGGGGACGTCGCAGACCTCGCAGGCCGCCACCCAGCAGCGGTCGTCCTCGTAGAACCATTCGGTGATCCGGGCCGCCTCGCACAGCTCGCACCCGTCGACCGGAGCGGTCATGCCGCGTAGATGTCGACGGTCGTGCCGGGCGGGACCGAGGCACCGGCGGGGGGTTCGGTCGACAGCACTCGCGACGCTCCGGGCGGGCCGTAGGGTCCACCCACCTGCAGGCCGAGGGCACGGAGGGCGGAAGAGGCCGAAGCGACCGACGCGAGGATGAGGTCCGGGATGGTGACGGGCTGGGGACCGAGCGAGACGTCCACCTGCACCGCCGAGCCGAACGGCACCGGCCCGGACGCCGGAGACGGCACCGTGGAGATGACCTGGCCCGAGGGCACCGTGCTGCTGTAGGCCTGGTGCTTGGTGGGTACCAATCCGGCAGCACCAAGCGCCGCCGACGCCGTTGCATAGGTGGAGCCCGGGCCGCCCACTGCGGGGACCGCGACCGGGGCGTGACCCTTCGAGGTCACGATGGCGACCGTCGACCCGTAGCGGGCCGATCCGGTGGGCGAGGTTCCGAGGACTCCACCCGCCGGCACGGTCGAGCTGTACTGGGCGGACGAGGAGGGACAGATTCCGACCAGGTGGATTTCGGCCAGGGCCTGGACGGCGTCGCCGCAGGTGGCGAAGGAGCTCACGTCGGGGATGGGTACGAACGGCGGACCACTCGACACGACGACGTCGATGACCGCACCCTGCTTTGCATCTGTGACCCGACCGCCCGAGTGCGAGGCCGGACGCTGGGTGACGATGGAGCCGGCCGGCACGGTGATGCTCGGCACCGAACCGGCGGTGTGCACGATGAACCGGTCGGCCCGCACCGCGGAACGCGCCTCGGGGAGCGTCTTGCCGACGAGAGAGGGGATCGGGTGGCTCGGCACCAGGAGCTTGCTCTCGACGACGGCATAGGCTCCGCCGGCGAGCAGCGCCGCCACCAGCACCACCGCGGCAACGACCCACGGCCACCGCCTGCGCCTGCGGACCGGCTTTCCCTCGACGGGAGGCCGATCGGCTGGCAGTGAGGTCGAGGTCGGGATCACCACCGACGTCGGAAGCGTCCGGTCTGAACCGCGGGGGTCCTGTAGTCCGATCTCGGTGGCACCGGCACCGAGGAGCGTGTCCACACCGGGGTCGCCCAGCGCCCTCCAGTCCTCGTCACCGGGCGGCGAGCC
>DAHUZT010000027.1 GCA_027315005.1 Acidimicrobiaceae bacterium
CACGGGGGTCGAGCGTCCTCGTCGGCGGTCGGTGCCGCCGACGTGCTGGAGGCCCTCGGCGTGGTGGCCGACCTCGGCCCGGTCGGCGTGGGCCGGTGCATCGACGAAGTCGGCATGGGGTTCTGCTATGCCCCGCGTTTCCATCCTGCCATGCGGTTCGCCGCTCCGGTGCGCCGGGAGCTCGGGATCCCCACCGTGTTCAACGTCCTCGGACCCCTGGCCAACCCGGGCCGGGCCCGGTACCAGGTGATCGGGGTGAGCAATCCGGTGATGGCCGACAAGATGCTCGGCGTGCTCGCGGCAAACGGGACCAGGCGGGCGATGATCGTCTACGGGGACGACGGTCTCGACGAGCTCAGCACCACCGGTCCGTCGACCGTCCACGAGCTCATCGCCCTGCCCGGAGATGGCTACGAGCGGTCGCGCTATCGGATCGATCCCACCGAACTCGGACTGCCGCTCGCCACCATCGAGGCACTGCGCGGCGGAGACGCCGAGACCAACGCCGAGGCAATCCGCAAGGTGGTGGCCGGTGATCCCTCGCCGCATCGCGACATCGCGGTCCTCAATGCGGCGGCCGCCCTCGTCGTCGTCGGCCAGGCGGCCGATCTGGAGGCGGGAGTGGGGCTGGCTGGACAGGTCATCGACGAAGGTCGGGCGGAGCGGGTCCTCGAGTCGTTGATCGAGGTGACCGGGCGGGAGGCGGCGGCGGAGGAGGCGGCGGCGGACGGGGCGGCGGCGGACGGGGCGGCGGCGGACGGGGCGGCTCCCGCGGTTGGCTAGCGTGGTGGGGTGAGCGCCGAGACCCCGGTGACGGGTGCACAGAAGGCAAGTGCACAGAAGGCAAGTGCACAGAAGGGAAGTGCAAAGAAGGCAATCGCCGTGGCGCCTGGGTCCTCGGGCTCGACCCGCTACCGGTGCACGGCCTGTGGCAACCTGACCCGGTTCGACGTGGTGACCACCCGCCGGACCAAGGCGTTCCACCATTACTCGGTGGGCGGCGAGCTCACCGTCGAGGACGAGCAGGTGCTCGACGAGGTGTCCGAGCAGGTGTCGTGCCGCTGGTGCGGTCATGGCGACGCCATCGCGGTGGTGGACGACGTGCCGGAAGGGGAGTAGCAGCTGCGGTGACGCCCGCCAGGGGTGTACCCGCAGGGGGCACCGCCGACCCGAGCGGGCGCGTCGACGGCCCCGCCCCAGGTAGCCCGATGTCGGATCCTTCGTTCGTGGCCGGGTTGCGGCCCATCCCCGCGACCCTCCCGGCGGCACGGGAACCGAGCGGGCAGTCAGTGGACGTCGGTGGAACCGGCGAGCGACCGGCATCGGACGTGGTCGGCACCACCACAAGGGGAGAACCGGTCCACCGCTCCCTCGTCGGCGAGGGCCCGGGTCTGCTACTCGCCTTCCTCGCCGTGCGATGCGACGGCTGCTCGGCGTTTTGGAGCGGGTTGGAGGAGGCCGCCCGGCTCCTCGCCGCACGCGACGTTTCGGTGGTGGTGGTGACCAGGGGACCGGGGTCTGTCGACGTCGCCGCGGTCGACGCTCTCGCCGCAGGCAGTGGGCCCGCAGTCGTCATGAGCGACAGGGCGTGGTCGGACTACCGGGTGCTGGGGTACCCCTTCTTCGTCCTGGTCGACACCGAACGCCGGATCGTGATCGGCGAGTCGGTCGGACTCGGCTGGTCCGAGGTCGTCTCCATGGTGGACGACGCCTTGTCCCGTGACGATGACCCGCTGTCGCCGTGACCGGATCCACCCGGGCCGAACCGGATCGGAGGACGTTGAACGTGCGTGAAGCTGGTGGGGTGTACGCCTGCGTGCTGACCATGGACCTCCGTCTGCCTGATGCGCGATCGCTCAAAGCCAAGCGTGCGGTGGTCAAGCATTTGGTCGAGTCGGTTCGATCGCGCTTCGGGGTTGCGGCGGCTGAAGTCGGCTCACAAGACAGTTGGCAGCGCACTCAGGTCGGCTTCGCCGCACTCTCCGGCTCGAAGCGCCAGGTCGACGAGGTTCTCGACGGTGTCGATCGCTTCGTCTGGTCCCATCCCGAGGTCGAGGTGGTCTCGGCCGTCCGCTCATGGCTCGAGACGGAGCGCTGAAGCGCCGGCTGGGTCCCACCAGCGGATTCGGGCGGACCGGGTCCGCCATGCGATTCCAGAAGTTCACCCCAGGATAAGCGCCAGTTCAGATCGGGGTTACCTTCCGTTCACTCTCCGATGTCAGAGTCAGAGGTGAAGGGACAGCACAGGAGATCCGAGGTTTCCGAGGAAGTGGAGGATCAGAGGCAGATGCCCGACCACACTGACGTGAGTGGCACGGTCACCGAGTTGTACCGACCGCTCGACGAAGCGGAGACCAACAACAAGCACTGGCTGACCGTCGTCACCGCGGGCATGGGGTTCTTCACCGATGCCTACGACCTGTTCATCATCGGCACGGTCACCGTCATCCTGACCCCGATCTTCCGTCTGAGCACGAACCAGATCTCGCTGCTCAACTCCATCTCGCTGCTGGCTTCCGTGGTCGGAGCCCTCACCTTCGGCAAGCTGATGGACCGTCTCGGCCGCAAGCGCATGTACGGGCTGGAGATACTGATCTTGGCCATCGGCGCTGTCCTCTCGGCCTTCTCGTGGAACTTCACCTCCTTGTTCGTCTTCCGGATCATCCTCGGTTTGGGGGTGGGAGGTGACTACGCCACCTCGGCGGTGATCACCTCCGAGTACTCCAACAAGAGGTCGCGCGGGAAACTGGTCGGTACCGTCTTCGCCATGCAGGGCATCGGACTGATGGCCGGTCCGCTCATCGCCTCGATCTTCTTGGCTTCAGGGGTCTCGAACGGCCTGGCCTGGCGGCTCATGCTCGGTTTCGGGGCCATTCCCGCCCTGTCGGTCGTCTATCTACGAAGGAAGATCAAAGAGACCCCCCGCTACTCGCTCAGCGTGAAAGGAAACGCACAGGCGGCGGCCGAGGCCGTCCAATGGGTGACCGGGGAAGCGGCTGTCGTGCCGGGCACCAACGGCAACACCGTCGTGCCGGGCACCAACGGCAACACTGTCGCCCGCGGCTCGACCGACACTCGACTGCTGAGGAGAAAGCTCACCTCCAAGCCGTACCTGCTCCGGCTCATCGGCACCGCAGGTTGCTGGTTCCTCCTCGACGTCGCCTTCTATGGCAACTCGGTGTCTCAACCGCTCATCTTGAAGCAGCTCCAACCCAACGGGAGCCTGCTCTCCCATACCCTGGTCTCACTGTCCATCTTCGCGGTTGCCGCCTTCCCGGGGTACTGGGTGGCCGTGTGGCTGATGGACCGGATCGGGAGGAAGCGTATTCAATGGCAGGGCTTCGCCATGATGGCACTGGCCTTCGCAGGCATCTGGATCATCCCCGGGGCGGCAAAGGAAACTGGACTGTTCCTCGTGCTGTACGCCGTCAGCTACTTCTTCACCGAGTTCGGCCCGAACGTGACCACCTTCGTTCTGCCGTCCGAGATCTTCCCGACCTCGGTTCGGGGGATGGGGGATGGGATCTCGGCCGGGGCGGGCAAGTTCGGCGCCTTCCTCGGAGCCCTGTTCGTCCCCCACCTCTTGAAGTCGGTGGGGATCAGCGGCGTGATGGGGGTCATGGCCGGGGTGGCCCTCGTCGGTTTCGTCCTCACCCTGATCGCCATTCCCGAGCCGAAGGGGCAGACCCTCGAGGAGGCATCGGGCGAGGTGTTGATCAAGCCGGTGTCGCTGGCGGTCGCGCTCGACGCCCAGGGACCGGCCAAAGCGGCCAGTTGACCCGGTCCGCTCTCGTCAGGGCTGCCGGTGCGCAGCGGCCGGTAGCCTCGATGGCCACCAGGTGCTCGGCAGGTCCGGGCTCGGCAGGTCCCGGCTCGGCCTTCACGAACGAGCGATGGGCTTGTACCGGATCCGGTGAGGCCGTTCGGCATCGGCGCCGAGCCGCTTTCTCCGGTCGGCCTCGTACTCGGTGAAGTTGCCTTCGTAGAAGCGCACTACCGAGTCGCCCTCGAAGGCGAGAACGTGGGTGGCGGTACGGTCGAGGAACCAGCGGTCGTGGCTGATCACCAACGCGCACCCGGGAAACCCGATCAGGGCGTCCTCGAGGGCGCGCAGCGTGTCGACGTCGAGGTCGTTGGTCGGCTCGTCCAGAAGGAGCAAGTTGCCGCCGGATCGGAGCACCTTGGCCAGCTGCACCCGGTTCCGTTCCCCGCCCGACAGCTCGCCCACCTTCTTCTGCTGATCGCTGCCGCCGAATCCGAAGCTCGACACGTAGGCTCGGCCGTGGAGCTCGCGGCCGGCCACCACCAGACGATCGTAACCTCCGGTGATCTCCTCGAAGACAGTGGCTTCGCCGGAGAGCCCTTCCCGTGACTGGTCGACGTACGCCAACTGCACGGTCTGGGCGACCTCCAAGGTCCCGGAATCGGGTGCCTCGATCCCCACCATCATCCGGAACAGGGTGGTCTTGCCCGCTCCGTTGGGCCCGATGACCCCGACGATCCCCCCGGGGGGGAGGAGGAAGGAGAGGCCGTCGATCAGGAGGCGGTCACCGAACGACTTGGTCAGCCGGTCGGCCCGGACCACCAGATCGCCGAGGCGCGGACCAGGTGGGATGGCGATCTCGAGCTTGTCGGTCGACCGGTCGGCGGCTTCGGCCTCGGCGACCAGTTCGTTGTAGGCGCTGATCCGGGCCTTCCCCTTGGCCTGGCGGCCCCTGGGCGACATTCGGATCCACTCGAGCTCACGCTCCAGTGCTCGCTGGCGCGAACGGTCGGCTCTCTGCTCGTTGGCCAGCCTGTTCTGTTTCTGCTCGAGCCATGAGGAGTAGTTGCCCTCCCAGGGGATGCCCGCACCCCGGTCGAGCTCGAGGATCCACTGGGCCACGTTGTCGAGGAAGTAGCGATCGTGGGTCACGGCCACGACCGTGCCCGGGTACTCCTGGAGGGTGCGTTCGAGCCAGGTCACCGATTCGGCGTCCAGGTGGTTGGTGGGCTCGTCCAGGAGAAGCAGATCGGGTGCGGAGAGCAACAGTCGGCACAGGGCCACCCGGCGGCGCTCTCCGCCCGAGAGGGTGTCGATGGCGGCGTCACCCGGCGGGAGGCGGAGGGCGTCCATCGCGATGTCCAGGGTGCGGTCGAGGTCCCAGGCCCTCGCTGCGTCGATCCGGTCCTGGAGCTCGGCCTGTTCCGCCAGCAGCCGATCGAAGTCGGCATCGGGCTCCGCCATGGCTGCGCAGACCAGGTTGAACCTGTCGAGCAGGTCCCGGGTGGCAGCAACCCCGTCGGTCACGTTCTGGAGGACGTCCTTTTCCGTATCGAGCTCGGGTTCCTGGGGAAGGAAGCCGACCCGGAACCCGGGGGTCAGGCGAGCCTCGCCGCGGTAGTCGACGTCGTGCCCGGCCATGATCCGGAGCAGCGAGGACTTTCCCGAGCCGTTGGAACCGATCACGCCGATCTTCGCGCCCGGGTAGAAGGAGAGATTGATCCCTTTCAGCACCTCGCGATCGGGAGGATGGAAGCGGCTGACGTCGCGCATGGTGAAGATGAACTGGGCGGGCATGGTGTCCAGTGTTGCAGCCCGATCGGGCTGAGGAGACCGGACGGGCCGGCGGGCGACGAACGGGTGGTTCTATCCATTGTCCACGAGCCGGCCCCCTCGATGATCGCCGACCGCCACCGGTAGCGGGCCGGACACCCTTGGTGCGCGGCCACGCCTTCGGCGCGTGGATCGTTCGATGGGATCACCGGTGCGGGGATCGGCATGGTCGCCTCCGGGTCGGGACAGGATCGGATCCGGCCACAGACGACAACTGGGCGCCTCGTCGATCGGCACTGCTCCACGCCTTTCTGCTTCCCAGCGGGGGAAGTTCGTTGCGGAGAGGGGGAAATTGGCGCAGGCTCGAGCACCTGTCGAGTGCGGTTCGACCTTCGAGGACCTTTGTGCAAGGTGCTGGCCAAGGCTTTCGGCAAGGTGGGACCGTCACGTTCGATCCGTGCCCCGAGCAAGGCGATCATCGAGCCCTTTGGTCGGGGCGGGGGTTGTGGATCGGGTTGCCCGGGCCGCCACTCCGTGCAGTCCGGTTGCATCGAAGATTGCCGTCGGTTTCGCCGGCTCCTATCTTCCGCCTTCCATGTACACGCCCCGATCGCTCGCATATCAGTCGTTCGAAATCGGCCGGAGGACCGACCGTTGCCTTCCGGCCACCGCTCGGATCTCGGAGCTGGAGCCATGCGCCGAACACTGATCGCCGTCGCCGTCTCGATCGCGCTCGTCGTCGGTGTGGTGGCCGGGCAGTCGGGTGCCGCCTCTTCGGGTCGTGACGGTGGGAACACCGTGACGGTCGGTGCGTCCTCTGATGGATCGACCGGGGGAGTTGCGGGGTCTCCGGGTTCCGGGTCCGGTCCGAACCCGGTCGGAACCGGAGGTGCGGGAGGTGCCGGTGCCGTCACCTGCCAGGACCTCGCCCTCACACTGAGCGACATTGCCTTTCCGCCCGGCGGCCCGACACCTGGAGGGTGGTACTCGGTGACCTGCACCAATCGGCTGACCGGTGCCGTGCTGACCCAGACCGAGTGGATTAGCACCGCCACTCCGTCGGCTCCGGCGTCGGCGCCCATCCCGACCGTCGACCCACGTGTGCTCGCGCTCCAGGCCGAGCAGTCGATCCGGCTTCCGGCGCCGGTGCCCGCCGCGAACCCCCCCGATCCGGCCATCGTGAACCTTCCGACCTGGCTCTGGATCGATGCCGGTCTGTGGCACCCCTATTCGGCCACGGCCAACGCCGGAGCAGTCGTCGCGACGGCGTTGGCCACCCCGCTTTCGGTCACATGGTCGATGGGTGACGGGCATATCGTCGTCTGTGACGGGCCCGGTACGCCCTATGGCGGGGGAGCTCCCTCGGGCGCTTCGAGCGCCTGCTCGTACACCTACCGCACCACCTCGGCCGGCCAGCCACCCCTCGGAGGCAACTCGAACGACGGTGCATTCACCGTCACGTCCACTGTCACCTGGGCGGTGACGTGGAGCTCGGTGGGAGCGCCGGGCGGAGGTGCGTTGCCCGACCTCACCACCACCGGGTCCCTCGGTCTCCCGGTGGCCCAGATCCAGAGTGTCAACCAGGATCGCGCGCTCCGGGCGGGCGGGAGCGCCTCGAGCACCGCGGGCGATCGATGACCGTGATCGACGAACGGATCTCCGGACCCGGACGGAACGGCATCGGTCACCGGCCGCCCGTCGCCGGCGACGGCCAGGCGAGCGGCAGGGATAACCGGTTCCCCGGGGCGAGGAGACGGCCGCTGCTGGCCATCGGATCGGTGCTGCTGGTGTTCACCAGCATCGCGGTGTTCGCCGCCGTGTACTCGTCGGCGGGTCGTCAGACCACCGTGCTGATCGTGACGAGCACGGTGCAGCGCGGAGCCCCCTTCACCTCCGGAATCCTGGGCGAGGCGAGCGCCGCGGTGTCCGGGGGATCGGAGCCGATACCTGCGAGCGAGGCTTCGATGCTCTCGGGCAAGCGGGCAGCGGTCACGCTTCCGGCCGGATCATTGCTGACGTCGGCGGACGTCTCGAGCTCGCCGGCCATCCCGACCGGCGAAGCCGTCGTCGGCCTGGCTCTGAAGGCCGGGCAGCTCCCGGCGTCGGGAGTGGAGGCCGGCGATGCGGTGATGATCGTCGAAACCGGCACGCCCGGTGCCCCGACGTCGGCCACGCCGGCCGTCGCTGTGTCCGGGGCCGGGGCGGCCGCAGGGGGAGGCGCGCCAATCACGACCGGAACGTTGGTTCCTCGGGCCGTCATCTTCGACGTCGCGGCACCTTCGCCTGCCGACAGCTCCAGCATCTCGCAGCTGGTGTCGGTCGAGGTACCCGCGACCGAGGCGGCGGCGGTCTCGACCGTGGCGGCCGCCGATGAGGTGGCACTGGTGCTGTTGCCCCCACCGCCGGCGAGGGCAAGGCCATGACGGTGGTGGCGCTGGCGTCGTTGAAGGGTGCGCCCGGGGTGACCACGATGGCCTGTCTGATCGGCTCCGGCTGGCCGGGTGGTCGCCGGGTGGTGCTCTGCGAGCTCGACCCGTGTGGGGGTGACCTCGCCCCCCGCTTCGGGCTCTCGGCCAGATGTGGATGGTCGAGCTTCTCACTGTCGGTCCGTCGCACCTCACCGAAGGCGATCACACCATTGGAACCGCACCTCCAGCAGCTGGCCGGTGGGCTCCAGGTGCTGGCCGGCCCGGTCTCGGGGGGAGCGGGCGACTGGTTCTTTCCTTTCGGCTCTCTTCTGGAGGCGGCTGGCGGGTCGTGTGACCTCGTCGTCGATCTCGGGCGGATGCCAACCGAGCACAGAGGGATCGGTGGAGTGCTCGAACGAGTCGATGCGCTGTTGGTCGTCGTCCGAGGCGACGCCCCGTCCGCGCTCCGGGTCCGTGAGCAGTCGGCCCAGCTGCGGGCCCGAGCGGACGACCGGGTCGGCCTCATCGTCATCGAAACGGGGCCGTACCCGCCGAGCGAGATCGCATCATTCTCCGGTTTGAGATTGGCGGCGGCGGTGCCGTTCGATCCGGGTGTGGCCTCTGTTGCCGGAGGAAGCGACCGAAGTGAACGGCGGTTCGCCCGCTCGTCCCTGTTCGCATCCTCGGCCTTGTTGGCGGCTCGGTTGACCGCGGAGCCGACCGAGCCCACCATCGTCAGGGATCCATCCGCATCCAGGTGGAGGATCCGTCGCCGGACCGGCCGTCTCCCCTCGGAGGAACCCCATCTCCCTGCGGGATGGGAGGAGCGGAGGGAGCCACCCGTCCCGTGCCCACCAGTCGACTCGTTGGCCGCATCGGAGGTCGAAGGGTGACGGCCGGGTGGGGGTGGGACGACCCGGTGGACTCCGAGGACCGAGCCGATCCGACGGTGGGTGACCTCTCCGAATCCGCGAAGTGGCGTCGTGGCTTCCCCACCCGATCGGACCAGGCCGACGGCGAGCTGTCCCGGCAGAACGGCGAGCTGTCCCGGCAGATCCGTGAGCTCGTGGCCGAGGATCTGGCCGGGCCGGAGGCGGCGCCGTTGGAAGGGGACGATCGGCGCGAGTTCGCCCGCCAACAGATCTTCGCCCACATCGATGCACTGGTCGGTGACCGTTGGCCGGTGTGGGACGGGATCGGTTCGTCCGAGGCGGAGGAGCGGATGGCGCAGTCGATACTTGACGCCCTCTTCGGTATGGGTCGCCTCCAGGCCCTCATCGACGATCCGTCGATCGAGAACATCGACATCAACGGTTGTGACGGGGTGTGGGTCACGTTCGCCGACGGCTCGAAGCAGCGGATGACGCCGATCGCCGACAACGACGACGAGCTGGTGGATCTGGTCCGATCGGCGGCCGGACGCTTTGGGCTCTCCGAACGTCGCTTCGATCTGGCCCGGCCCGAGCTCGATCTCCGGCTGCCCGGCGGCAGCCGGCTGTCGGCGGTGATGGCCGTCACAGAGCGCCCGGCGGTGTCGATTCGCCGGCATCGGTTCACCGACCTCTCCCTCGGCGATCTGGTCGAACTGGGTACCCTCGACGATGGGCTGGCCTCGCTGCTGCGCGCGGCGGTCCGGGGAAAGAAGAACATCGTGATCTCCGGAGCCATGAACTCGGGCAAGACGACCCTGCTCCGAGCCCTGGCCGCCGAGATACCGGCACGCGAGCGCATCGTCACCATCGAACAGTCCTTCGAGCTCGGGCTCTCCGCAGCCGGGGGCCATCCGGACCTCGTGGCTCTGGAAGCCCGCCCGGCCAACCTCGAGGGCGAGGGACGGATCTCGGTTGCCGACCTCGTCCGGCGGGGATTGCGGATGAACGCCGACCGGGTGATCGTGGGTGAAGTGCTGGGTGACGAGGTCCTGCCGATGCTCAACGCGATGAGCCAAGGACGCTCCGGTTCGATGTGCACCGTCCACGCAGACTCTTCTTCCGGGGTCTTCCGGCGCATCGCCTCGTATGCCGTGCAGGCACCCGAGCGGCTGCCGCTCGAAGCAACGAATCTCCTGATCGCCGGTTCCCTCCAGTTCGTCGTGCACCTCGATACCGATTCGGCCGAGGACGATGGTGGCGAAGAGGTATGGCACGGAACGAGCCCGGCTGACGCGCGCACTCGGTCGCTATCCGATGCTCGGGAGGATGGAGAGTCCGAGGATCCCGACTACTTTCCTCCCCTGTTGCCCCGGCGACGCTTCGTTTCCTCGGTGCGCGAGGTCATCGACGCCGACGGCAGTCAGGTCATCTCCAACGAGATCTTCCGACCCGGGCGGGACCGTCGAGCGCTCTGGGCGGTACCGCTGCGTGCCGAGACGGTCGAAGAGCTCCGGGCCCAGGGATATCGACCCTCTGCCGATCCGTTCGGGCCGGCCCGGTGAGCAGCCTGCTGGTGGCCGGGTGCGGTGCCTGTCTGGGTATCGGACTGGTCCTGATGATCGCCGCGTGGTTCCCTGGGGAAGCGAGTGAGAAGGGTTCGATCAGGGCATCACAGCTGGTGCGGGAAGCCCGGCGCGCCCTTCCGTCCTCCCTGCTCGGGGTAGCAGTCGGTTTCGTCGCCTGGACGGTGACCGATTGGCCGGTCGCCATCCCCATCGGATGGTTGGCCGTCTTCGGACTTCCGAAGCTCTTTCGGCAGACATCCGGTTCGGTGTCGATCCGCAAGATCGAGGCGATCGCCGTCTGGACCGAGATGTTGCAAGCGACGATGGCAGCATCGGCCGGTCTGGTGCAGGCCATCATGGCCACCGCACCGCTGGCTCCGCCGGCCATCCGTGCCGCCACCTCGAAACTGGCGGGACGGTTGAGTGCAGGGATGCATCCCGAGGACGCACTGGTCCGCCTGGCCGACGAGCTCGACGATCCCTGTGCGGATCGGGTGGTGTGTGCCCTCTTGCTGGCAACATCGTCACGCGCTCAACGGCTTGGCGACCTGCTGGCCATGTTGGCGGATTCGACCAGGGAGGAGGTCGCGGTCCGGCTGCGGATCGAGACCAGCCGGGCCTCGGTACGAAGCGGCGTCCGCACCGTGCTCGTCTTCTCGGTCGGCTTCGCAGTGGTGCTGACCATCGTGGCCCATGCCTACCTCGCCCCGTTCGCGCAGGCGACCGGCCAGGTGGTGCTGGCAGCGGTTGCGGCCCTCTACGGGATGGGGCTGACCCTGCTGGTTCACCTGTCCCGACCCCCGGACCCGGTGCGCCTGATCGGTCGGGAGGTGACCGGACGATGACCGGTGTCGTGGCGCTCGGAGCGCTCTGTGGAGTTGGAGTGCTCGGGACCTTCTTCGGGCTCCGGGCCATCATGCCCTCGTTGGCGGAATTGTCCGCTGTGGTCGAGCGGCCGAACGAACCCGGATCGTCGGTTGGGGTGCGCGGTGCAGCGGCCCACGGGGCGGTCGCCGGGTCTCGTTCCGGTGCCGGCCGGCAGGGATTGTCGGGCGACCACCCCCTCAATCGGATCGCAGGCGCGGTGTTCGACACCGGAAACCGGTGGTCCGAACTCGCCGGGGTGCATCACATCATCGACGCGCTCGCCATCTGTGGGGAGACGACCGAGGTGTTGGTGGCGAGGATGCTCGGCACCGGCGGGGTGGGCTTCCTCCTCCCGCCGCTGTTCTGGTTGGTCGCCTCATCTCTCGGTGCTTCGCTTCCGACGGCTCTCGTCATAGTGCTGACCCTGATCGCAGTACCAACCGGGGTGGCCCTACCGGTGGTGTCTGTCCTCGGTCGGGCCAGGGAGCGTCGGCGCCACTTCAGGATCGTCCTCGGCAACGTGGTCGATCTGGTGGTGCTGAGCCTGGCCGGAGGCGTCGGTGTCGAAAGCGCTCTGCTGGCCGCCTGCGACGTGAGCACCGACTGGGCCGCACGCCGGATGTCCCGGTCGCTGGCCAAGGCTCGGGATGCGGGCCAGTCGCCCTGGGAAGCCCTGTCCGCGCTCGGTGAGCAATCCGGAGTGGTCGAGCTGACCGAACTGGCCGCCACCCTGCAACTGGCCGGGAAGGAGGGTGCGCGGGTCCGCCAATCGCTCAGCGCGCGCTCCGATGCGCTCCGTCGACACGAATTGGCGGAGTCCGAATCGACGGCCAACGCCATGACCGAGCGGCTCTTTCTGCCCGGAGCCCTGCTGCTGATCGGCTTTCTGCTCTTCGTCGGCTACCCGGCGTTCAGCAGAATTCTCGGAGGTCTCTGAGGAGGTGATGGGTTCATGGATGCTGAAGCATCGGGCGCCTCGAGCCCAAGGAAGGAAGTGCGTTGGCCGTCGTCTTGCGACCCTGCACGGCGGTGTCGTGGCGGACGAACAGCCGCGGACTGGCGGCTTGGGGAGAGCAGCCGTCGCGGACGGCACCCAGTTCGATCGGCATGGGGCAGTTGGGGTCGGGTTGCTCGACGCACATCTTGGCGGTTGGGTTGACACCGCCATGAGGTGGCCCTACCGACGGCCGATGGTGGGCCCGCGCGGTGGTCCGAGCGGGAAGTGCAGGACAAGGACGAGAAGGAAATGAGTCGCGGCAGGACAAACAGGGAAGGGGAAAACACCCATGTTGAACCAGATCACCATGCTGTGGACGTACCTGCGTACGCGGGTGGCGTCGACAGGGAGGTTGGACGAGAGCGGCACCGTCGTCGAGAAGGTCATCCTGACCGCCATCTTCGCCGCACTGGCCATAACCGTCGGGGCGATCATCGTCGCCAAGGTCACCGCCAAGGCGCACTCGATCAACCTCAACTGAGGTTCCGGGCTCCCCATCGACGGCGGAGCAGCGTCCGTCGCGGTACGGACCGGGGGAGTGCGGTCGTCGAGGCGATCATCGTCGTCCCAGTGCTGATGGTCCTGTTGCTCGCGGTTGTCCAGTTCGTGCTCTGGGCGCATGCGGCGCAGGCGGTCCGCTTGGCCGCCGCCGAAGGCGATCAGGTGGCGCGCGCCTGGCAGAGCAGCACGGCCGCCGGGGTCGCCCGCGCGCGCTCGGTCCTGGCTGATCCCTCCTCGGGCGTCCGGTCCGGGACGGTCGCCGCCACCTCGCTGCCGGCGCAACAGATCCAGATCACCGTAGAGGGCCGGGCACCGTCCGTCGTGTTCGGGCTCTCCCTGCCGGTTTCCGCAACGGCGGTCGGCCCGCTCCAGGAGTTCCGGCCATCAGCGTGAGCCGCAGCCGCTACCGGGCGCACCCTCGGGGATGCCGAGGGCTCGGCGCGCTCGAGCGGCGCCCGGGCGGGCGATCCTCTCCGGGGCACCGGGACGGTGGCAGTCTCACCGTCGAGCTGGTGGTGCTGACCCCGGTGCTCTTCCTGTTCGTCACCGCGGCGCTGGTCTTCGGGCGGATCACCTCCTCGCGCCAGCAGGTGATCGAAGCGGCGAGGGCCGGCGCCGAGACGGCGGCCATCGCACCCGCGGCAGGTGACGCGGCATGGAGCGCCCAGGTGGACGCGGCGGTGACCGATGCCGGTTCCGGCCGGATCTGCAGGAACCAACAGGTGACCAGCAACCTCTCCCACTTCGTTGCCGGCGGTTATGTGACGGTGACGGTCGCCTGCCAGGTTCCGCTCTCTGACCTCGCCCTCCCCGGGATGCCGGGGTCGACCACAGTCAGCGCTTCGGCCACAGCTCCCGTCGATCCGTACCGGTCGATCGGATGACCCCGCACATCCGTGTCTCCGAGTCGGCCCCGTCCGGGGGAGAGGCCGGATCGATCACCGCCTTCGTGCTGCTGTTGCTGGTCGCTCTGGTGGCCCTCCTCGGTCTCGTCGTCGACGGGGGAGCGGCGATGGCTGCACACCAGGCGGCGGTGGACGAGGCGTCACAGGCGGCACGGGCGGGTGCCGGGGCCGTTTCCGTCGACGCCTTGCGCCACGGTTCACTGACCCTGGACGCACCGGCGGCCGTCCGAGAGGCCCAGGCGTTCACCGAGGCCGCGGGGCATCCGGGCACCGCGACCGTCTCGGGCAACGTGGTTACGGTGACCGTCGAGTACCGGATGCCGACGACCGTACTCGGCATCGTCGGCGTCTCCTGGCTGCCGGTCTCGGCCACCGCCTCCGCTGTGGATCTGGAAGGCGTCACGTCAGGCTCGCCATGACCGAAGCTGCGGCGAGGGTGAGCCGGACAGCCACGACCGTGGCGGACACCTGTGAAGAAGGCTGGTCATGACCAGGGGAAGGTTCCGGGTCCCGGAGCGACCGCCGGGGCGGGTGCGAACACTGGCGGCTTCGGTGGCACTGGTGGCAATCGTCATTGCCGTCCCCATCGTGCTGGAGGCGGTCGGCGGATCGCCGTTCGACCACCTCGGGGTGTCGGAGCTGGGCTCGGCGATCCTCTCCCACCGCACCCACGATCCCTCTTTCGTCTGGCACTGGTTGGCCCGGGGTGCCCTGATCATGGCTTGGCTGTCGTGGGCGTGGTTGACCGTCTGCATCGTCATCGAGCTGGCAGCCTGGCCGACCGGCCGGGCGCCACGACGCCTGCCGGCCAGCCGGACGATGCAGTCGTTCGCCACCTGTCTCGTTGGTACCGCGCTGGCCCTGTCTGCGACCGCTCGGCTCTCCTCGTCCCACGAGCGTCCCGTCGCCACCGTGTCTTCGACCTCCCCGCCGCAGCTCTCTTTGGGTCATCCGACGAGCGGTGTGGGCGACGGGATGGAGAGGCCGCCCGCTGCGGGCCGACCACCGGTCAGGGACGCCACCGCACTCCCCGTCATCGAGGACCTGGCTCAGGTCACCCGCCCCTGGCCACCGACCGCGTGCCCGGCGTCCGCCGGGGCGCCTCAGCCGAGTGCGCTCGGCGTGAACGAGACGGTCGGCGAGGGGATGCTTGCCGGTGATCACCTCGGTGCGGGCCGTGGCTCCGAGCCCGGCTCTCACCTGGTCGTGCCACGCGACACGCTGTGGTCGGTCGCTGCCGAACGCCTCGGTTCGTCTCTGAGATGGCGGGAGCTGGCCTCGCTCAACTACGGCGAGCTCCAACCGGACGGCCAGCGATTGACCACCCGGCACTGGATCCGGCCCGGTTGGGTCCTGCGGCTGCCCTCCGAGCGGTCCGACCGGCACCCGGTCGAATCTCTGCCGGGTGGATCCGGTGCGCTCGGCGACGGAACCGGCCGGAGCGGGTCATCTCACACCACCGATGGCGCCAGAATCCCGCTCGGGCCCGAGCGACCGCTCGCGCCGCTCGGTGGTGGGGTGGTCGGTGCCGGCGTGGCCGGCGTGCTCGACCGGATGCGCCGCGCCCAGCAACGCCACCGCCGCGCTGGTGGGTTCATCCGGCTCCCGGGGACCGCTGAGCGATTGATGGAGGCGCGCCTCCGCATCGGAGGAGGGTGGTCGGTGTGCGCCGAGGTGGACCAGCTCCTCGCGCAGCTGCTCTCGGGCGGTCCGGCGGAGGTCCGGGAGCGAGCGGACCGCCGGGCCGGTGCGGGAAGGGAGATCCTCGGCGTGGTGATCGGTCCGGAACAGCTGAAGGTGGAGCTGGCCATCGGCGATGCTGTCCGGGCACGCCGGTCGAGGCCAGAGTCATCGGGCCCGATGGATGGGAGAGCCGCCGGGCTGCCCGAGGGCTGGCGGTACGAGGACGGCGGCCGGTCCCTCGTCCACGATCGGCTGGGGACGGCCGAAAGCGGTCCCCAGCCCCGACCTTCGGGTTCGAAGGGAGCATTGCCGACCCTGGTCACCGCCGGGACCGCCCTGGAAGGCACGGTGATGGTCAACACCGAGGGCCTCGGCTCCCTCGTCGTACGAGGAGATCCGTCGCGCACCGAGGGCGTCCTCCGGGCACTGGCGCTCGAGTTGGCCACCTCGTTCTGGTCCGGACGCTTCGACCTGGTCGTCGTCGGATTCGGATCCGAGCTCGAGCGATTCGAGCGGGTATCGGCCGTGACCGACATCCCCTCTCTCGTCCAGAGGTTGTGGCTGCGGCGGCTCCGGGCGAGCGAGCATCTCGAACGCGCCGGCTTCGGTACCTTCGCCGAGGCGAGGAGCCTCGACGCTTCGAGCAGCTGGGATCCGGTCGTCGTGGTGTGCGGCCCCGGTCTCCCCGAACCGGACGTGGCCGAGCTGATCGAGGCCGGAGCTGATCCACCGACCGCCGGAGCGGTCATCGCCGCCGGCGAGGGGCTGCCCGGCGCCCATGAGGTCGTGCTCGGTGGCTCCGATCCACGAGTCGCGCTCGACGTGCTGGCCTCGGTGCTGTTCGCCCAGCAGGTCGGCCGAGCCGAGCTCGATCGGGTCGGAACACTCCTCGACGTTGCGGCCGATCGGGTGTCGGTGTTGAAGGTCGACGAGCCGTACGTCGATCTGCCGGTCCGACTCCTGCCGTCGACGTCGGACAGCGCCGAGGACGGCGTCGACGGGAAGCTCGATCACCGCCGGCTCGATCACCGCCGGCTCGGCGAATGGGCCGTTCCCGAGATCGAGGTGGCCGTGCTGGGACCGGTGGAAGTACGTGGGGCACAGAGGGAGTTCGCCCGAGCATGGGCCAGGGAGCTGGTCGTCTATCTGGCCATGCATCCACGAGGTGCGACCAATGAGGCGTGGGCCACCGCCCTCTGGCCCGACAGGTTGATGGCACCCTCCAGCCTCCATTCGACGGCGTCGGTGGCCCGCCGCGCATTGGGAAGCGACGAGCACGGACACGACCATCTCCCGCGTTCGCACGGCCGGCTGGCCCTCGCCTCCTCGGTCGGTACCGACTGGGACCATTTCGTGCACCTGTCGGCCTCGGACACGGTCGAGGGCCGTCGGCAGGCCCTCGCCCTGGTCCGGGGGCGCCCCTTCGAGGGCCTGCGTTCGGCGGACTGGCCCATTCTGGAGGGGATCGTGCCGGCGATCGAGGCGAGCGTGGTCGACACCAGCGAACGTCTGGCCGAGGCCGCGCTGGCAGATGGAGACCCACGAGGTGCCCAATGGGCGGCGCGCCGGGGCCTTCTCGTCAGCCCTTACGACGAGCGGCTCTATCGCCTGCTGCTGCGTGCTGCCGACCTCGACGGCAAT
>DAHUZT010000031.1 GCA_027315005.1 Acidimicrobiaceae bacterium
AACGTGTGGAGGACCCTGGCGTCCATCTGCATGCCCTCGAACGGTGTGTACTCCTGTGCGGACTCCGAGTCCGACGCGCGCACGACCCAGGACGAGGAAGGGTCGACCAGGGCGACGTCTGCGTCGTATCCCTCGCGGAGCGCTCCCTTGGACTTGAGCCCAAAGCGGCGGGCGGGCTCCCAGCAGAGCATCCGCGCCATCTCCCCATAGGGCAGACGGCGTCGTCTGCCCTCGCTCAACAGCCCCGCTAGCAAGTATTCGGTGCCGCCGAATCCCGACTTCGCGAGGAAGACGTCGTCGCGGGGGAACCCGTATTTCATCTCGTCCTTGCAGCAGGCGTGGTCACTGGAGATCCAGCTGACATCGCCATGCAACACGTGCTCCCAAAGGGCCTCGACGTCCTCTCTCGGGCGCAACGGCGGGTTGACCTTCCCGCCGATGTCAACAGCGGAGTCACAATCGGCGAGGAGGTGTCCGATCGTCAGCTCGCGGCGAAAGTCGACGTTTGGAAAGGCTCCCGCCATCTTGAGCGCTGAGTCCATGGCCTTCTGCGACGACAGGTGCAGGAGGTTGATATTGGCGAGGTCCGTCTCGTAGGCAAGATACGAGGCGATTGCAACCGCGAGTCCCTCGCTGTGCGGTGGCCGAGAGGCGCTGTACGCGGGCAGCCCCGAGAGTTCGCCCGCTTCCTCCACGATCTTGGTGTAGGCGGTCATGATTTCGGGCGTCTCGCAGTGCATAGAGAGCGAGATGAAGTCGGCCGATTCCGGCCGCTCTAACCGCGCTGCCTGGATGCCCCGCATGATGAACTCGAAGTGGGCAAGGTCGTAGCGCTCACCGGGAGGCGTCATCAGGAACGACGACTGATCGTCGGACCGTCCATGGAGGCCGTGGCTCCCATAGAACATGAAGATCTTGAATGAGGTCACGCCGAACTCATCAATCAGTCCGGGAATCTCATCGATGTGTTCGGACATGAGCGGCGCGAGGTGGAAGGCGTAGTCGACGAAGGCCCGGCCTGCGGTACGGGAGAGCACCTCGGGAAAGAACGCTCGATACGGTCCCGACTTGTTCAGGTAGTACTGCCCGGTCCGCATGTAGTTGAGGCTCGACGTGACCCCGCCTTGTGCGCACGCACGACTCTCGTTCCGAGCGTCGATCTCGAGCGGGTTATATATGCCCCAATGCTGGTGTGCGTCGATGAGGCCGGGGAACGCCATCAAGCCGCTCGCGTCGAGGACGTCGTCGGCTTCGGCTTTCGAGAGCGATCCGACTGCCGCGATCCGACCCTCCTTGATCGCGATGTCGGACACGGCTGGTTCCGCGCTCTCGTGGTCAACCACCAGTGCGTCCGTGATGAGCAGGTCGTACTTGCTCACCGATGTGGCCTCCTGACCTGGATCCGCCGCCCGTTCCGCTTCGCGGAGCGCTGTTCCAAAATCTAGCCGGACGCCACCGATGGCCGCAACGGCGGGCTCACTCCCCCGCCTGTGCAAGAAGGTGACGAGCCGAACGGGCGACCGCTTCGTCGACCATCTCCCCATCGGGACCCTCGGCCACTGCTCGCCCCTCGGCCACAGCGACCTCGTAGCTTGCAAGCAACATCCGAGCATGCGCAACATCCCCGGGATCCGGAGCAAAGGCGCGTTGGATCACGGCCACCTGGGAAGGATGGACGGCCGTTCGTCCGCCGAAGCCCAATCTCCTAAGCCTTTGGCTCGTCACAGCGAGGCCAACAAGGTCCGCGATTGCCGGCTCAGCCGACGCGACGGGAGCAGAGAGCCCCGCCGCCCGCGAGGTGGCGACGAGTTGGCTTCGCCACACCAGAAGCTCGTACTCCTCGGGCCCGACCTCGATTCCAAGATCGGCTGCGAGGTCGCGCTCGCCCAGCTGCAGGCGCGCCACGCGCGGTACGCCAGCCAGCCGTCGCATCTCCTCGAGTGCGCGAGCCGACTCGATCAGCGGCACCACGGCTGTCGAGCCCTCCGCGAGTCCACGCCGCGCCTCGAGGTCGTTGAGCAGCGAGTCGACTGCCAAGAGCTCGTCGGGTGATTCGATCTTCGGGACAATCACCCCGGACAACGAGGCCGAAACGATGGCGTCGATGTCCCCGCGCAGCCTGTCGTCCTGTCGGCCGGCGAAGCCGTTGATCCGAACCCACCGAGGCACGCTCCAAGAGGGGCCTCGAAGCGCCTCGCCCACAAGATCGCGCGCTCGATCCTTTGAAGCCTCGCCAACCGAGTCCTCGAGATCGAAGATGATCGCATCAGCACCGCGCGTGTCCGCCTTGGCGATCATTTGCGGCTGGTCACCGGGGACGTACAGGTGCGCGCGTAGCGAGGGGGCTAAACTCATCGGAACGATGTTCCTTTCACCGGGACATTTCTATCGAATCGTCGACACTCCAGCCAACCTCCGGTCCCTTGCGTATCGTGCCGGCTCCCTCCTATTATGAGACAGCGTTTCGGGGAACGGAACATCAGAAGGAGGTCCCGTGCGACTCGGCACCGTGCAGATCCATGGCGGAACGGCGAGGCCGGTGGGGGTCCTCGATGAACAGCACCTCGTGGATCTCGGTCACGCTGCCGTAGATCTCGGCCTTATCGGCGCACCATTCCCGGGGTCGATCAAGGAACTGCTCGAACTCAGCCCGTACACCGATCAGCTCATTCTCGACCTCGAGGAGGCAGTCCGGCGCCGCGGCGACTTCGGCTCCGCTCCGTGGACACTCCGCCAGGACGAGGTCACCCTTCTCCCTCCAGTCGCCTACCCGGGGAAGGTCCTCCTCGTAGGGGGCAACCGCAAGAACAGTCTGACGGTGCCCCTACTCCCCGACATCCAGGACGAGTGGCCTCGCCCGATGTACTTCATGAAGGCCGGCTCGTCGGCAATCGGGCATCTCGCCACGGTCGAAGCCTGGCAGGTCATGCGCCCGGTCCACACCGAGGGCGAAGTGTGCCTGGTCATCGGCCGCCGAGCGCGCCACGTGGCTGCGGCCGACGCATGGTCGGTGGTGGCCGGCGTGTGCCTTCTGAACGACATGTTCGCGGGCCGCTTCGACCAGCAGGACGGAACCACGCTCTCGATCCGCACGGCCGTCGACCAGCCCCGAGAGGCCATGGTCACCCGCCAAATGGTCCGCTCGAAAAGCCCCGACGGAATGTGCCCGTTCGGTCCGTGGATGGTGCCGCTCCGCGACCTCGGTCGGCCCTTCAACCAGATCGAGGTGGTCACGAGGGTCGGGCAGACCGTGGTCCAGAAGGGCGTCGTCGACGACTACGAGTTCACGGCCGAGCGCACGATCGAGGAGATCACCAAGTGGATCACCTTGGAGCCTGGCGACGTCGTCTCACTTGGTGCATTCGAGCACCAACCCGCCTTCCCCCTCCGCAGCGTCGATCTTGCAGCGCCCGAGAACCGGGTGGTCTCGATCACCGCCGACGAACTCGGCACCCTCGAAACGAGGCTGCACCTTGTTGACGAGCACGGCTGAGCGGTGGCAGCTGAACGACCCCACGCGATC
>DAHUZT010000036.1 GCA_027315005.1 Acidimicrobiaceae bacterium
CCAGTGCGCTCATGGAGATCGACTCGGACAGCACCGATCGGTTCCAGAGGGTGACCGGAAAAGCGGTGGCGAAGGCCAGGATCGACCAGTCGCCCACGATACGCCGCCAACCTGCCGGCACCTGACATCCGACGGTCAGGGCCAGCGACCCCCAACAGAGAGCGGCGATGGCCGCCTGTGCAGTCGTCATGGCGATCGAGTTGCCGAACGCCTTGATCAGGAGCGGAGTCACGGGTGGTTGCGCACCACCCCAAAGTGCGGAGCTGAACAACGACTTTGCTGCTACCGCCGCATACGATCGCGAGTCGGCCCATATCAGTGGCGGTCCCGCACGTGCCTGAACGACGAGGTAGGCGGCGAAGGCGCACCATCCGACAGCTATCAGGGCGCTCTCGACCTTGGCCGATGGCCACGGTCCGCCGACGGCCCTGCTCGGCGACACGGAGCCCCGGTCGGAGCTCCCTCCATCCGCAAGCCCCGATTCAGCGATGGCCATGCCCGGCCGTGGGTGTTCAGTCGTCGGGGTAGTAGGCAGAGGAGCGCCCCGACCGGCCTGCTTCGGGCAGTGACTCGATGAGGCGGCTCACCTCGTCGTAACGCCCCGCCCTCCACGCCTCCGCGACGGTTTGATCGTCGAGCTCCTGATGGTGGGTGAAGTTCCACCAGCGGGTGACGTCGCTGTCTCCGTAGCCCTTGTTGGCAAGGATGATGTTGAGGCGGGTCGCCTCCCAGCTCACCTCTTCCGGGCTCAACTCGGCATCTTCACCGGGAGCTATGGGCCCGGCGCGCGGTTGGCGCTCCATCTCGTGGGCGATCTCGCGATCGAGGTCTCGTGAGACATGGCCGCGGATGGCCTGAGTGGAACCCCCCGTTAGAGCCTGGCGCTCCGCCACTCGCTGCTCCCGCTCGGCTTCTAGGCTTCTCGACCAGAGTTGTTGCGCGGCGGCATCGACGTCGCTCGCGGTGACCCGAAGTCGAAGCCTGCGCTCGATGCGCTCCGCCGCCTTGTGAGGAGAAGGAGCTGCAGGCTCCCTCCCCGGCGGAGTCCCGGCAGATCGCTCTACCGAGTCAGGGGTGGCGCGTTCGGTCACAGAGGGGACTTGCGTCTCACCGGTTTCGCCACCGCGCCCTCTCGGTGCGTCAGCTGTCTGCCCGACGGCGATGGCGGAATAGCTCTCCGGCGGGAAGGCGTCCCCTGTGGTCCCGGCGATGGCCGCGCCGAGGTAGGCGGTCTGCCATTGGCAGTCGCCCACCGCCACCACGTCGGCACCGGTGGAGGTCAGCCGAGCAATGGGCACGTCGAGACAGGCGGCCACGGCGATGGCCTCGGTGAAGCCGAGCCGACGGTTGGTCGTCTCCACCTGGGCGACGGTCTCCCGGGTCCACGGGATCCCCCGAACGAGCATCTCGTCGGCCAGGCCCTGCTGGGTCAGGTTTGCCTTGGAACGGAGCGCGGCGATGTTGCGGCGCACGATGTCCTCGATCCCCGTCACGCTGGACCCGTTCATGGGCGAAGCCTAGCGTTCTGTAAGAAAAATGAACGGTTGGGATTGGAGATCGCATCAAATCGGCTGTTGAACTGGATAGTTATCTGCATTGTCCCACCAAGATCGCAATGGATGGAAGATCTTCGAACATCGTACTAGCGGAGTCTGCTTACGACATCCCACGTTGCGTCAGCCAACGAATAGCCGCCGTCCGGAAGCCGACCACCTGCATCATGGTGCTCGAACCGCTCCCAGCGGGGGATACCCCCGACGGCTGTGGTCCGCCCCCGGAGGCACCGGGCGCACACGATTGCGACTTCAGAACGTCTTGCGATCGACCGATCAATTCCCGGAGGGATTCGACACGAGCGGAGGGCAGGGAAGACGTTGACGATCGATCCATTCCACGTCAGAAAGTTGAGCGATTGGCCGGACGCAGGCTTCGACTTCGAAGACCTGGTGTTGCCGGATGAACCCCAGTGGCAGCGTTGTGGCGCGGTGCGCTGCATTGACCAAGGACCGTGGATCGGGACCTTGGTTTGCTGCATCAGACGAAGCGGGCACGACGATACCCACACCATGTTCCTGGGCGACGAGGGATCACCCGAGTACTGGCGCGAGACCTGGCACTGATCGGATCCGGCTTCGAGGCCGGCCGAGCCGAGACCCGGAGGGGCGGATCGATAGGTCCGTTGGCGGGAAGACGGGTCCTGCGAACCGCTGATCGTTGGCCTTTGAGCTGAACTGTCCGTGGACGTTTGCTCACCGTCGAACGATGCGCCGGATTCAGCTTCGGAGAATGAGGGCCTGGTCGGCCCCGAGTGTTCCGGTGAAGGTGCCGGCCAACCCATCACTGGCGATGGCCACCGGCATGCCGATCAGCAGTCCTTGTCGATACTCCGACAAGTCGACAGGACCGTCGGTGAAGTTGACCAGCACCACCAGGGACTCGGCGTTGCGAGCCCTGCGGTAGCCGAGCGCGCCGTCGGGTAGGTCGAGGGACTCGAAGGTTCCGAGTGCCAGCGCCTCCGAGGAATGCCGCAAGGCGATCAACGCTCGATAGAGAGAGAGGATGGATGAGGGGTCGCTGCGGAGATCAGCCACGTTCCGGTGTTCCGCATCGGGCGCGAAGGGCAACCACGGTTCGAGCCCCGTAACGGTCGGCCAACCGTGGTCGGCCGAGCCGTCCCACGGGAGGGGGGCCCGGCATCCGTCCCTCCCGCCCGGATCGACCCGCCGGTCGCCGGTCACCTCGGCGTCGATCATTCCGAGCTCCTCACCCTGATAGAGGAACGGTGTTCCCCGAAGGGTCAGTAGGAGCACCGCAGCTGCCCGAGCTCTCGCCTCGCTCCGCTTGGCCGTGGTGTACTCGGTTTCGCCGGACAGGGATGCTGCGAAGTCGTAGCGGGTCCGGTGGCGTGGGTTGTCATGGTTTGAGAGAACCCAGGTGGGCCAGGCATGCCGGTCGTCGAGTGCTGCGTAGGTCGAGGCGATACATGCGGACCAGTCCGACGGTCGCCAGGGAGCGAACAGTGGGGGAAAGTTGAACGCCAGGTGGAGCTCGTCGTTGTTGCCGTAGTACGTCGCGACGGATTCTGTTGAGAGGAGGTAGACCTCTCCGACGATCATCCGATCGCCGCCGTAGCTGTCGATCAGCGTTCGGATGTCACGGATGTGTCCATGGGTGACGGATACGTCATTGAGCACGCAGTGGGGCAGACCGCCGCCAGCGGGGAGATCATCAGGTAATGCAGGATCCTTGCCGATGCAGTGGATGACGTCGGCTCTGAACCCGTCCACCCCGCGCTCGAGCCAAAATCGCAGGACTTCATGCATGGCCGCCACTACTGCGGGCTCGGACCAGTTGAGATCCGGCTGGGCCGATTCGAAGAGATGCAGGTAGAACTGGCCGGTCTGGTCGTCGAAGGTCCAAGTCGGCTTGGAGGGATCGAACGCCTGGACCCAATCGTTGGGGACGGAACCGTCCGCCAGCGGGTCGCGCCAGACGTACCAATTCCGGTGGATGGCGCTCCGACTCGACCTGGCGTCCACAAACCATGGATGTCGCTCCGAAGTGTGATTGGGGACCCAGTCGATGATCACCTTGATATTGCGGCTGTGGGCCTCGATGAGAAGCTCGTCGAATTGTTCGAGGCTGCCGAAAAGTGGGTCGACGTCGCAGTAGTCGCTGATGTCGTAACCGAAGTCCACCATCGGAGACGGATAGAACGGCGAGAGCCACAGGGCGTCGACACCCAGCCAGGTGAGGTGATCGAAGTGAGAGAGAAGGCCACCCAGATCACCTACGCCGTCACCGTCCGAATCGGCGAAGGAGCGGGGGTAGACCTGATAGAACACGGCACGCTTCCACCATGGCTCAGCGTGCCGCTCTCCTTCGCCGTCCAGGCCGGGCTCCGCGTCGGTCGTCGGAGCGATGGGCGTCGCCTCCATTCCGGTTGCCTCCCTTCCGGTCTCCTCATGGTTCGACAATGCCCGACGTTAGCAACGCCTACTTTCGAAAGCGATGGTTACAGTTCGCGCCTTTCGATGCCGAAGCTCTCTCCACCCGAGTCGATCACCAGAGGGGAGAGTCCGGAATATGGTGGAGAGACGAAGTGGCGAGGAGCGCTCGTATCTGGCTGACGTCCTGGACGGCAGCATCGCCCCGGAGATGTACGGGACGGGTCGGGTTTGCCGTGCGGACGGTTGTGGCGTGCGACTTTCCCGGTACAACAGTACCGATTGGTGCGGTATTCACGAGAGTCCCGCCGCCGGCCAACGCCCATGGGAGGCGTCGAATCGCCAACGCCGCGGAGGCCGCCGCCGGCGATCATCCGGCAGGAGGGCGAGCGCGGCGCGGGGGGTTGCGAAGCAACCGACAGGGCGCGACGACGCCGACCAACACGTCGCTTGAACTGCCGGTCGGACTAGGTCATAGAGTCAGCAGGTCCGTTCAACGTCCTCTTCTTCTACACTGCTCAGCACGATGGCGAGTGAGCTGAGCGAGGTGGTGCATGGCTGGCCGACTTGAAGGAACCGTGGCATTGGTCACTGGTGCGTCGAGTGGGATCGGAGAGGCCACCGCGCTTGCCTTGGCCGTCGAGGGGGCGAAGGTGGCGATCGCCGCTCGCCGGCGCGACCGGCTGGAACGGGTGGTCGAGGAGATCGGCGATGCGGACGTGTTGGTGATCGAGACCGACATCACCGAGGAGGGCGCTCCTGCCGGAATGGTCGAAGACACAGTTCGCGAGTATGGACGGCTTGATATCGTCATCAACAACGCAGGTTTGATGCTGCTCGGTCCGATCGTCGGAGCGCCGATGGACGAGTGGGAGAGGATGCTGGATCTCAATGTCCGTGCCCTTCTTGCCACCACCCATGCCGCCCTTCCACATCTCCTCTCGGCGGCCGACAGCGAGCCCCGAAAGGTCGCCGACCTTGTCAACGTGAGCTCAGTGGCGGGTCGGGTGGCGCGCAATGGCAGCGGCGTCTACAACACGACCAAATTTGGGGTGGGTGCCTTCAGCGAATCGCTTCGACAGGAGGTGACCGGTCGACACGTCCGGGTCTGCGTGATCGAGCCCGGCATGGTCCTGACCGAGCTCGGCAGCCACAATCGACCTGAGATCATCGAGCAGATGCGATCGACGTTCGGTTCCATCGAAGGTCTGCATGCATCGGACATCGCCGAGGCGATCGTGTTCGCAGTCACCCGTCCGCGACGGACCGCCGTCAACGAGCTGCTGGTGCGCCCGACCGAGCAGGAGCGTTGAATGGCCGAGCGTCCGCCAGGGCGAGCTCGGCATTTCCTCGGTGACCTCGGCGTCGATGGCCAGTATGATCGCGAAGGCTTGTGCATCGCTCGGATCCAGGTCAACACCGCCAACTGCACCGCAAGAGGCGAGGTTCGGGCTGGTGTGCTGGCCACGTTGGTCGATGTCGTCGGTGGGATGCTCGCCGCCCGGGAGCTCTATCCCGACTGGATGGCTACGGCCGACCTCGCTCTGCGGATCATCCGACCAGCTCGGGGTCCTGTGGTCGAGGCCCGTGCGTCAGTGTTGCGACGTGGGCGGACCACCCTTGTCGTCGAGGCCGACGTCTATGACGTCGATGACGTCGATGACCGGAACCAATACGTCCGAGGGGACGCCAACGCGTGCCATGGTCACGGCGCGGAATCGACACGGTCTCGTCACTCGGAACGGAGAGTCGCCTGGGCTTCGATGACGTTCGCCGTCCTGGCCTCGGGTGGCGCCGAGGGCCCGGTCGATGGTCGATCCTCCGGCATCGACACCTCCGACAGCGAACATGCCGGGCGTACTTCCCTGACCGACCACGTTTTCGGTCGAACTTGGTCGATGAACGGCCCCGGATTCGACGTGCCGGTGACCGACGGGGTCGGCATCACGATCAGCGATCCCGCTGGGGGTGTGGCGTCGGTGGAGGTGAACGAGTACGTGCAAAACTCGGTCGGTGCCCTGCAGGGGGGCGTCATGGCCCTGCTCGCCGAAACCGCGGCCGAGCAGGCGGTTGGGTCCGCCGTCGGGAGAGAGGCGGAGGTGATGATCACCGATCTGCAGATGGCCTATCTTGCCCTTGGTCGAATCGGGCCCATCGAGTCACGGGTGACCGAGCTCGAAGGTGACGGAATCGGCGTGGAATGTCGGTGCCCGCCGTCCGGCCGGCAAAGCGCACTGGTGGAATTGCACGATCGTGGCGATGATGACCGACTGACCACTGTGGTGACCGTAGGGACCAGTTCCTCCACCAATGCCTCGATGGCTGAACCTGGTGATGCCGGTTTGGTCACCGAGCTCGGACGTCTTCGGAACACTGGCGTATCGTGACCACTTCGACACCTCAAACGCAGCGCACCGAGACCGGTCGTCACCTCCCGTTTTCGTCGGTCCGGGTCAGTGACTACTTCCGGCTCGAGCGTTGGGAGCTTCCAGCAAGCAACGACGTTGACGAACCTGTGCAACTGTTCGGTCGCATGCCGGTCGAGAGCCATCAATGCAGTCAAGCCGGTGGGATGACAACTGGTGGCCTGCTCAGTGGCGTCGACTCCATCGGTGGGATGACCGCCGGACTATCTGTTCTGCCACGCTGGATCGTGACGACGAACATGATGGCGACGATCGTGCGTCTTTCCAACGTGGGACCGCTCCGGCTGCACAGCATCGTGTTGCGTCGCGGGCGTAGATCCGTGGTAGTCGCGGTCGAGGTGGTCGACGAAGGTGATCATGATGCGACGGTAGCGCTGGTCACTATGACCTGTGCGGTGCTGGACGCCGTGCGTCGCGACCTCCATTTCGAGCGCCCGATCGGCATCGACATGCCACCACCCGATCCGCATCCGGTTGTCCCCGAAGTGTTCTTCGGCATCGAGCCCGGATCCGGTCCGGTGACCCGGCTCGTGATCACCGACCACCTTCGCAATCCCTGGGGCATCCTCCACGGCGGTGCGCTCGCCCTGCTGGCAGACGTGGCTGCTCGCCGGGCGGCAGTAGCCGATCGCAAAGGATCAGAGGCCCGCTGGGCCCGCCCGGCCTGTGGCGACACGGTGATCCACTATCTCCAGCCCTCGAGGGTCGGACCGATAGAGGCCCGGTGCGAGGTCCTCGGTGGACAGGGAGATCGTCTGGCCGTCCGGGTCGGGATGCACGAGCTCGGACTGGGCGACCGCCTGGTGGGCGTCGCCTCCGTGCAAGTGCTCGCATGCTGAACGAGACGCAGCCGGTCCCGGCCCGGTGGAGTGGAGCACCGGTGCGCTCCCGCTTGGGAACGGGGAGCTCATGAGCCGCGGCCCGAACCCGGATGTCGCGTCCATGGAGGGAAAGGTGGCGGTCATCACCGGAGGCAACTCGGGGATCGGGAAGGCGACCGCCGTTGCGCTGGCCCGCGCCGGCGCCGACATCCTCATCGCCGCCCGGGACGACGCCCGCGGACGCAAGGCAGTCGAGGAGATCCGGCGACTGGCCGGTTCGGATCTGGTCGATCTGGTCGTCTTCGACCTCGGAGATCTCCGGTCGGTTCGCCGTGGTGCGTCGGAGATACTCGACCGATCGGGAAGGATCGATGTTCTTCTCAACAACGCCGGACTGGTCCTGAGCAGTCGCACGGTGACCGAAGACGGATTCGAGACGACGTTCGGCGTCAACCATCTGGGGCCCTTCTACCTGACGGGGCTCCTGATCGACCGTCTGGTCGCATCTGCCCCCTCCCGGGTGGTCAACGTGTCGTCCTCCGCTCACCGACAGGTCTCCGGTGGGCTCGATTTCGACGACCTTCAGGCGGAGAGGATCTACAACGGCATCCAGGTATATGCCCGTTCGAAACTGGCCAACATCCTCTTCACGACGGAGCTCGCTCGCCGACTCGACGGAACCGGGGTAACGGTGAACGCGGTGCACCCCGGGGTGGTGGCCACTGGATACGGGCGCGATGGGGATACCAACGGGATCGTCTCCCTCGGGCTCACACTGATCAGGCCCTTCGTGCTCAGTCCCGAGAAGGGGTCCCGGACCCTTGTCTACCTGGCTTCATCCCCCGAGGTGGCTCGTGAATCGGGCTCGTACTTCAGTTCGTGCAGGAAGCGCCAGCCGTCAGCTGCTGCCCTCGACGCCGACTCGGCCCGTCGCCTGTGGTCTGTAAGCGAGGAGTTGGTGGCACAGGCGCTGGACGGCCGTGGCTGACACCGGTTGTCCGCTTGGACCGGCACCATCCGATCCGGTCAATCGGCTTCAGGACGCACGGCGTCGCCGACCTGCTCGACGCGGCGGCACATCCACGTTCGGCTAGACGACATTCCCTACGATGTGGGGGCGGTGCGGCGGCGTGTGGCCGGCCGGAACGTGAGCCCGATGACCGGAGGATGCGATGACTGACCAAGGAACTGCCGATCTGAGCCAGGACGAACGCGACATCCTACGGGTCATCGGAAGGTCATGGGGTTGGGTTCTCTTCTTCGGCATCGTGACACTTATCCTCGGTGCGGTCGTGCTGGCTCGGCCCAGGGACACGGTGTTTGCCTTCGCCATCGTATTCGGCATCTGGCTCTTCGTCGCCGGCCTGTTCCGCATCGTCATGGCTTTCGCCGAAAGCGGCGAAACGGGCGGTGAGCGATTGCTCATGGTGCTGCTCGGCCTGCTCGCGGTGTTCATCGGCATCCTCTTCCTTCGAAGGACGGAGGACACGGTGACCACGCTCGCTTTTCTGCTGGGACTGTTCTGGGTCATCGGGGGCATCATCGAGTTCGTCCATGCCTATGGGGACGGAGGCAGCCCGGCCCGGAGTTGGCGGATGGCCATCGGCGTGCTGGCCTTTGCGGCCGGTATCGTGACACTGGTCGTGCCCCACCTCACGTTGACCACGTTGGCCGTGATCATGGGAATCTGGCTCGTCATCTACGGGGTGTTCCAGATCACCGTGTCCTTTCTCGTGCGAAAGCTGGCCGCGATCTGAGGGGGATCTGGGGCCTCCCCTGCCACCACCTTCTTGTTTGTGGCAAGTAGGATGGCAGTCGTGAGCAGCAAAGGGGTAGGACCAGCACCGGACCGTGACCAGGTGCGGGAACCGGTCCGGGCAGAACCTGTGCCCTCCGCCTCCGAGCACGTGCCCGGGGGGGTGCCGGCCACCGACGGTGGAGTTGATTCCGCCGAGCGAAACCCTCGGACAGAGCCGGAACCGGTGAACTCGCCCCCCGCCATGGCGGTTTCGATCGCCGGGTTTTCGACCGCATGCAGCCGGGAAGCGCTGGTCTCCAGCGCAAAGTCGGTTCGCCGGTCGCTCTTCGACGAGCAATCGGCGAACGAACACCGCTGATCCCGGCTCGACGTCAGATCGTCCGGTGGCGTGCTGCCCGTTTCGGACCAATCAGACGATGGCTGGGTCCGGCTGAAGCGCCCACCGGCGGCCAGCCAGCTCATCCGGCATCCGGCGGCTCCTGGCGCCTGAATTGGATGCGGTAGAGCTCGGCATACAGCCCACCGGCGGCCAGCAGCTCGTCGTGCCTACCGCGTTCGACGACGCGCCCGTGGTCGAGGACGAGAATGATGTCGGCCTCGCGCACCGTGGACAGTCGGTGAGCGATCACCAGAGAGGTCCGATTCCTCAGAGCCACTGCCAGAGCCTTCTGCACCGCGGCTTCTGACTCAGAGTCGAGGTGGGCGGTGGCCTCGTCGAGGACGACCACCTCGGGTGCCTTGAGCAGCAGGCGGGCAATCGCCATGCGCTGCTTCTCACCGCCCGAAAGCCGGTAACCACGATCTCCCACCACCGTGTCCAGGCCGTCGGGAAGGTTGCTGACGACGGAACCGATCTGGGCTCCGGCCAACGCCGATTCGAGTTCGGCCTCGGTCGCGTCGGATTTGGCGTAGAGAAGATTTTCCCGGATGGTCTCGTGGAAGAGATGGGCATCCTGGGTGACTACACCGACCGTGGCCACGAGGGAATCGAAGGTGGCGTCCCTGATATCGAGCCCGTTGATGCGAATGGCGCCGGACCGGACGTCGTAGAGGCGGGGGAGGAGTTGACTGATCGTCGTCTTGCCCGCGCCGGAAGGCCCGACGAGCGCGACCAGTTGGCCGGGTTCGGCGCTGAAGCTCACATCGAAGAGCACCTGCCGGGACTGAGTCGTCTCCAATACGGCGACCGTCTCGAGGGAGGCGAGGGACACTTCCTCGGCCGTTGGATAGCGAAAGTCGACGTGGTCGAACTCGATCCGGGCCGGTCCCTCCGGGATAGGGACCGCACCGGGTTTCTCGTCGATCATGGGTGGCAGATCGAGGATCTCGAACACCCGGTCGAACGAGACCAGGGCAGTCATCACGTCGATCTGTACGTTCGAGAGGGCGGTCAACGGGGCGTACAGTCGGGTCAGGTAGGCGGCCAGAGCCACCACCGTTCCGATGGAAAGGGCGCCATCGACTGCCTGGACACCACCCCAGCCGTAGACGACGGCTGTGGCCAGGGCGGCGGTGAGTGTCAAAGACGCGATGAAGAACCGCGCGTACATCGCCTGGGTGACGCCGATGTCTCTCACCCGGGCCGCCTTCCGATCGAATGAGGCTCGCTCCAGTTGAGGGCGGCCGAACAACTTGACCAACAGGGCACCCGAGACGTTGAACCGCTCTGTCATCGTGTTGTTCATCTGGGCGTTGAGCCCGTATGACTCGCGGGTGATCACTGATAGGCGGCGTCCGACCCGCTTGGCCGGGAAGACGAACACCGGCAGGATGATGAGGCTCGCCAAGGTGATCTTCCACGAAAGCAGAAACATGACCACGAGGACCAGAGCTACGCTGATCAGGTTGGACACGATGGAGGAGAGTGTGTCGGTGAACGCCTGCTGGGCACCGATCACGTCGTTGTTGAGCCTGCTGATCAGGGCACCGGTCTGAGTCCGGGTGAAGAATGCGATCGGCATCTGCTGGATGTGCGCGAAGACCTGTGAGCGCATGTCGTAGATGAGTCCCTCACCGACTTTGGCCGATACCCAGCGGATCCCGATGGTCAGCCCGGTGTCGGCGATGGCGATGCCCCCGGCCACCATCGCTAGGGTGATGATCAGGCCGGTGTCGTGCCGGACGATGCCGTTGTTGATGATCGAACGGAATAGCAGCGGGTTGACCACGCCGACGACGGCGTCGAGGATCACCAGCACCAAAAACCCGGCCAGGATCCTCCGGTAGGGCCTGGCGAAGGTGATCATCCGGCGGGTCGTACCCTTGGCAACCCGTTGCTGTGTGACCGATTCGTCACGCCGCATCGAACGCATGACCGATCCGAATTGGCCTCGCCCACCTCCGCCACCCATCATGTGTCCCATCATGGACATCGGGACCACCTGGCCGGCCGCCCATCAAGGAGTGTCTGGATCTGAGCCATGTCGGGACCCTACTGTTCCGGCTCGTCCGGCCCGACCCGCGTCCGGCCCGACCCGACTACAGGTCGGGCATCCCCATCGACAGGTTGGGCCCCTCGATACCCCCGTCGACCTCGACGAGCTTGCCGGTGACGTAGGAGCCGGCCTCGGAGGCGAGGTACACCACGGCGGCGGCAATGTCCAGAGGATCCCCGATGCGCTTCAAGGGCGTGGCGAGCTCGATCGCCTGGCGCAGCTCCTCGGACTCCATGACGATGTCGAGGGCAGATGTGGCCACCGAGCCGACGGCGATGGCGTTGACCCGGATGCGCGGCGACAGGTCGGCGGCAGCCAGTCGGGTGTAGTGGGCCAGCGCGGCCTTTGCCGTGCCGTAGGCCAGGTAACCCCGTCCAGCGACCCGACCGATGGCGGAGGAGATGTTGACCGCCGAGCCACCTCCATGTTCGAGCATTACAGGGACAGCCGGGCGGAGCAGGGCGTGGGCGGTGGAAACGTTGAAGTGGAATGCTTGCTCCAGCCGGCCCGGGGACGTGTCGAGGAACGCTCGGGGCATCGCACCTCCGACATTGTTGACGACGATGTCGAGGCGTCCGAAGGCATCTACGGCGCGGCCGACCAGGGCAGTCACCGCGTCGAGGTCGCTCAGGTCGGTGGCCACCGTCACGCACCGGCGTCCCGTCTTCACGATTGCCGCGGCCACCGTGTCGAGCTGCTCGGAAGTGCGTGCCGAGATGACCAGGTCGGCCCCGGCCTCGGCGAGTGACCGGGCTGTGGCGGCACCGATACCACGCCCGGCCCCGGTGACGATAGCGACCTTGTCGGTCACAGTGAAGCGATCGAGGATCATCGTGAGGTTCTCCCTGGGTCGGCGTCCGTAGGCTGGTCGGTCACTCGGTCACTCCGCCAGATCGGCTGTGGCCGCGATCGAGGTCGGCCGTACCCGGACCAGCAGCTCGCCGGGCACGCCGTTCCGTCTGCCGTACTCATCTGACCGGCCCACGCCCATGTAACGGCCGCCCAGCACAGCGGCCCACCGTGCTACTTCGCCCAGATCGTCGCCGAGGGTGGCCGTACCGCTGATGGTGGCGAAGGAGAAGGGGGGCCGCTCGTCGTCGATGCAGAGAGCGACCCGCGGGTCGCGCCGTATGGCCTTGCCCTTCAGGCTGCCCGCCCCGGTGATGAAGACGATGTCACAGATGGGAGAACCGTCACCGATGGTCGCGGTGTCTACGGCGAACCACACCGGGGCCACGTGTGGTCGCCCGTCGGCGCGGACCGTGGCCAGCTTGGCAGTCCGCGCCGGGTAGGCGGTGAGGAAGGCGAGGAGCTCCCGGTCGCTCATCTGATGGGCCACGAGTATCCCGTTCGTCCGAGGTCGTCTACGGCTGGGTCGGCTGGGTGGCCGGCTGGGTCGATGGCAAGCCCAGCTTGCGGTGGTCCCAGCTCACCGTGCGCACGACGTTCAGGCGCACCACGATGCGCTTGTGGAGCATGGTCTGGACAAACGGCTCGAGCTCCTCGGTGTAGCTCCCGTAGTAGCGCTCGAAGAGGTTCACCCCGAGCTGCCAGATCTTGTCGGCCGCCTCGACCGGCTCCGCCATACCCACCAGCTCGACCCCGCGCAGCTCCTCGTATGCGTCACCATCCTCGAACAGACAGGTCATCCGTGGATCGCGCCTCAGGTTGCACGCCTTTTGGGACTTCTCCTTGGTTTCGATGGCGACCGCCCCGTCGACGAACCCGTACCACATGGCCACGGCATGGATGGATCCATCGTGGTTGATGGTGCACATCGTCATCGGCCGTCGTTCGGCCAGGAACGCTTCGATCTCCTTGGGGGACATCTTGATCGCGGACCGCTGGTTGATCCCGTGGCCCATCTGTGCCATCGGCCGTTCCTCGCTCATCGATAGGTCCTCCTGGTCGTCGTGCCGACCCCCAACCCTGCCACACCGACCGACGGTGAAGCACCACGAACGGTCCGCAGGGGGGTGTGTCCATCATGCGTCGACAAGCTTCTGTATCGGGCGGTTCCCCGGCACAGGGCAGGCGGCCGACCGGATCGGGCACAATGGCGTTGTGCGCACCCACCGTTCAGACCGCCCCGAGCAGCGAGTGTCTGTTTGCTTCGTGTGCACGGGCAACATCTGCCGGTCGCCGATGGCCGAGGCCGTCTTTGTCCATCTGGCCGAGGAGGTCCTCGATCCGGATGGAACGCCACTGGCACGGGCCCTGTCGGTCTCGAGCGCGGGCACCGGAGCGTGGCACACCGGTGAGCCGATGGACGAACGGGCCCGGGCCGCGTTGGCCCGCCGCGGCTACGCCGATCGGGGACATCGGGCCCAGCCCTTCTCGATCCAGTGGTTGGACGCGCTCGACCTGGTGGTATGCCTGGACCGCGGCCACCGACAGACCCTGGCCGGTCTGGCCCGGGCCCGCGCCGGCGACGACCGCCACGAGCCCCGACTGGTCCTCCTTCGCTCGTTCGACCTCCGATCGGGTGCGGACCTCGACGTGCCCGACCCCTTCTACGGCATCGACGCCGACTTCGACGCCTGCCTGGACCTGGTCGAGGCGGGCTGTCGCGGCCTGGTGACCCACCTGGCTCACAGTGCGCCCCGACTGCCGTCCGGTGGGGCGCCCCCAGCGGAAAACGGTCCGAGCGCTCAACCGAAGGTGACGAACGACTCCTTCTCGTAGGCACGCATCCGCTCGTAGAGGCCGCGGAGCTCGACCCTGTGGCCGCGGTCGTGAGCCAGGTTGACCAGCTCCGACGGATCGCTGTCGAGCTCGTACCACTCGTGATCGTTGTCATCGAAGTCGCAGTCGACGTCGAACCGCTTGTATCCCGGAGGCTTCCCCCACAGTCCGGTCGAAGGCTTGCCGCCACCCACCCCGTAGTAGCGGGCGTACTTGGTCCGTCCGTCGAAGAACCCACGCAGTGCGTACCGGACGCCGTTCAGGTTGGTGGTCTGGGCCGAGTCCTGCGCGAAGAGTATGTGGTCCCGCACCTGTGCGCCGGGGTCGGAGAGGACGGGCCGGAGATCTTCGCCCTGCACGGTGTCCGACACTCGCGCCGGGTCCACACCGGCCAGGGCGCAGATGGTCGCGGCCAGATCGACGTGAGATCCGAGGGCATCGGTCGTCGTGCCGGGTCGGGTGGCGCCGGGGACCTTCAGGTACAGGGGGACCCGCATGATCTCGTCGTAGACGAAGGGGCCTTTCGAGCGCAGCCCGTGCGAGCCGCACATGTCACCATGGTCCGAGGTGAAGATCACCACCGTCTCGTCCCAGCCTGCTGACCCTTGGAGGGCGGAGAGCACTGTTCCGAGGCTCCGGTCGGCGAGGCGGTGGAGGTGAACGTAGTAGTCGAGGTGCCGGAGCCACGAACGGGTGTCTGCCGGATCGAGGTAGCCCCACAGTCCGTGCTGCTGGTCCCACCGCCACTGCCGATGGGCCTCCGGCTTGGTGTGCAGATCGTCGTGGAAGTTGTCTGGCAAGCGGTCGACCACCTCTGGATAGGGCTGGTCGAAGACGGGGAGGGGATCGTCGTCCTTCCAGGCGGCAGATTCGAGTACCCGGCGCACGGCGGCGACGTCCTCGGGATGCGCTTCGGCATAGCCGGGCTGATCGATGGGGAACCACATCACGTCGTGGGGATTGACCAGGGCGACCGTCAGAAACCACGGATCAGCACCAGTGTGACTTCCGTTGCGCTCCAACCAGTGGGCAGCATTCCCGGCGATGATGGGGTCGAAGTGGACGCCGGTGCCCGCCCATCCCATGAAGTGGCGATCGTTGCCGTCCCAGTCGCTGAAGCCGTACGCCTCCATGTCCGGGGCGGCCGACTGCGAGAGGTGCCACTTGCCGATGTAGGAGGTGCGGTAGCCGGCCGAGCGGAGCAGTGAGCCGAGGGTTGGCACCGTGGTCGGCAGCTCCGCGTGCTCTGGCATGATCACGTTGTCGACCACCCCATGTCCGGGGAGATAGCGGCCGGTGAACAGGCTGGCCCGGCTCGGTGAGCACGGTGAGGAGTGGGTGAAGTAGTTGGTGAACTCTGTCCCGGCGGACCGCAACCGGTCGCGCCAGGGCAGCTCGACGCCTGTGGGGAGCCATGACCGCTGTCGCTCCTGGTCGGACACGACGAGCAGGATGTTCGGTCGGTTCGTGGCGGGCATGGGTCTACCGTACTGCCGCTCCGGCAGCATTGTTACCCCAGCTGAGTAGTGGTGTTGCCACACAAAAGTGAACTGTGTTCTACTCTGCCGGGCTGTGCACCGCTCGTCTTCCCAGGGGAGGGAACCCATGCCCGACAGTGAAGTCCTGCACGCCGAGCACCGGCTCGAGTACCCCTACTCGCGCTCGGTCGGTCCGGTGATCGGGGCCTTCCTCACCGGTCTCCGCGAAGGACAATTGTTCGGTGCGATGGGCTCCGACGGCACGGTCATCGTGCCACCCACCGAATATGACCCGCAGACCGCCGAAGACATCGGTGAGTTGGTGGAGGTCGGGCCCGGTGGGGTCGTCGAGTCGTGGGCCTGGGTGCCGGCCCCGAGGCCAAAGCAACCGCTCGACCGACCGTTCGCCTGGGCATTGATCAGGCTCGATGGCGCCGGAACGTCAATGCTCCACGTCGTCGACTCGGGCGGACCCGACCGGTTGACCACCGGCGATCGGGTCGTCGTCAGGTTCCGTCCACCTGACGTTCGGATCGGGTCGATGGCCGACATCGAGTGCTTCGTTCCCGAGGTCAGGGACGGAGCCGAGGTCAGGGAGGGACTCCGCTGATGGCCGACGAACCGGGCGGCCCGTCGACCGTTACCGAGGATCGTGGTCCGGTGACCACCCTGGCCACCCCCATCCGGCTCGACTTCAACTTCACCCCGGGCGTGGCCCAATCGCGGTTCCTCATGGGATTGGCCGACGGCAAGTTCATGGGCCAGCGCTGCTCGGTCTGCTCCAAGGTCTACGTCCCCTCGCGGGGGTCGTGCCCGACCGACGGGGTCCCGACCATCGAGGACGTCGAGCTGGCCAACGTCGGCACCATCACCACCTACTGCGTGGTCAACGTCCCATTCGCCGGGCAATCCATCGAGATCCCCTACATCTGTGCCCAGGTGTTGCTCGACGGGGCCAACCTCTCCTTCATGGGTCTCATCCAAGAGGTGCCTACCGACCAGATCCGGATGGGGATGCGGGTGGAGGCGGTGTGGGTCGATCGCGAGGAGCTGTCCCCGTCGCTGGCCTCGGTGCGCTACTTCCGACCCAACGGCGAGGCCGACGCGGACTACGAGACCTTCAAGGAGTACCTGTGAGTTCGCCCGAAAACCCCCCGTCGGGTTCGGCACCAAGACGGCGGCCGGTGCGGCCGGTGTCCATCGCCTCGTTCGCCCAGGCCCGGAACGTCCGGCAGGACGACCACCACAACGAGGTCGAAATGTTGATGCCGGTCATCGCGGAGGCCTTCGGTTCGATCAGCATCACCAAGGACGACGTCGACTTCATCTGCTCGGGATCGACCGACTATCTCATCGGTGGTCCGTTCAGCTTCGTGATGGCGCTCGACGCGGTGGGAGTGTGGCCGCCCCGTGCCGAGAGCCACGTCGAGATGGACGCGGCCTGGGCGCTGTACGAGGCGTGGGTGCTGCTCCAGGAGGGCGCCGCCGATGCCGCCCTCGTCTACGGCTTCGGCCGGTCATCACTCGGTGACCTGAACGAGATCCTCGCCCTTCAGTTGGATCCCTACTACCTGGCCCCGCTGTGGCCCGATCCGGTGAGCCTGGCCGCTCTGCAGGCCCGGGCCCTGATCGATGCGGGCAGGGCCACCGAGGCGGACTTCGCCGCCATCGCGGCTCGAAGCCGCAAGGACGCTCTGTCCAATCCGAACGCACAGGTTGCGAAAGACGTGGTTGCCTCGACCCTGATGGAAGAGGCGTACGTCGTCTCCCCTCTCCGCCGTCACGCCCTGCCCCCCATCACCGATGGGGCCGCCGCCATCGTGCTCGCTGCTGGGGAAAAGGCCCACCAGTGGTCGGATGACCCGGTGTGGATCACCGGGTTCGACCACCGGATCGAGACCCACTCCCTCGGCGCCCGGGATCTCACCGTTTCGCCCTCGACCTCGACTGCCGCGGCGCGGGCCGGACTGTTCGAAGCGCCCGTCGACGTGGCGGAGATCCACGCCCCCTACGCCCATCAGGAGCTCATCGTCAAAGAGGCGCTGGCGCTGGGCGATTCGGTGGTCATCAATCCGTCGGGCGGGGCGCTGGCCGCCAACCCGATCATGTCGGCCGGGCTCATCCGGGTGGGCGAGGCTGCCGCTCGAATCGCTTCCGGCGAGGCCCACCGGGCCGTGGCCCACGCCACCTCGGGCCCCTGCCTGCAACAGAACCTCGTCTGTGTCATGGAGGGTGCCTGATGGCCGAGCGCTGCGCAGTTATCGGAGTCGGTCAGACCCACCACAAGGCCAAACGAGAAGACGTGTCCATCGCCGGACTGGTCCGGGAGGCCGCCGCCATGGCCGTCGCGGACGCCGAGCTCGGTTGGCCGGACATCGATGCAGTTGTGATCGGAAAAGCTCCCGACATGTTCGAAGGGAACATGATGCCCGAGCTGTACCTCGCGCCCGCACTCGGCGCGGTGGGCAAGCCAATGATCCGAGTCCACACCGCCGGGTCGGTCGGGGGGTCGACCGCCATCGTCGCCGCCCACCTGGTCGCGTCCGGTATCCACAAGCGCGTGCTCACCGTGGCCTACGAGAAGCAGTCGGACTCGGACGCCATGTGGGCCTTGTCGGTACCTCAGCCCTTCGCGGCCCCGCTACTGGCGGGGGCGGGGGGTTACTTCGCGCCCCACATCCGCGCCTACATGCGCCGATCTGGTGCTCCCGACCACATCGGCCGGATGGTGGCGGTCAAGGACCGTCAGAACGCATTGCGCAACCCCTTCGCCCACCTGCACCTCCCCGACATCTCGATGGAGATGGTCGAGGAGTCGATGATGTTGTGGGATCCGCTCCGCTACCTGGAGGCGTGCCCGTCCTCCGACGGGGCGGCCGCCATGGTGCTGGCGGCGGAGGACGCCGTCTCGGGGCGGTTCCCGCCAGCATGGGTGCACGGATTGGCAATGCGCTCGGAGCCCACCATGTTCGCCGGTCGCGACCAGGTCAATCCTCGGGCCGGACGTGACTGCTCGGCCGACGTGTACTCCCAAGCCGGCATCACCGACCCCCGCTCCCAGCTGGATGTGGCCGAAGTGTACGTGCCCTTCAGCTGGTACGAGCCGATGTGGCTCGAGAACCTCGGCTTCTGCGAATTGGGCGAAGGCTGGAAGCTGACCGAGGCGGGGGCGACCGCCTTCGAGGGGGACATCCCGTGGAACACCTCGGGCGGCGTACTCTCCTCCAACCCGATCGGCGCATCGGGAATGCTGCGCTTCCTAGAAGTGGCCATGCAGGTTCGGGGCCAGGCCGGCGAGCACCAGGTCGACGGGGCCCGCCTGGCGCTCGGCCAGGCCTACGGGGGCGGGTCCCAGTTCTTCTCCATGTGGGTGGTGGGGGCCGACAGACCGTGATCCGGCGGTAGTGCTTGGGCTCGGCTGGGGGTGGGTCGTGCGAGCTGTGAGGCCGGAGCATCGCCGATGGGGCTACCGGGGTGGCGCGCATTGAGAGCCGAAGAACCCGTGCCGTGTCCCGCCAACCGATCGTTCGCCGTGACCACCAAGATCGGTCTGTCCTGAGTGCCTCCGGCGCGCCGGGACGGGGACAGTTCAGCCGGTTTTGGTGAACACGTCGGGTCCGAAGGTGGCGCTGACCGTCCGGGCCTCTCCCAACTTCGGCAATCCGAACAGCTCCTCGACTGTGGCCAGGGTCGAGTAGTGGTTGTAGGGAACCGCACTCTTCGTTCCTCCACGTATGAACGGAGAGAGCAGGACCGCCCCGATCCGTCCTCCGCCGGGACCGGTGATGCCAGGCAGAGGCGCCGAGGGTCCGGGAATCTCGTTGCAGCAGGCAGCTGTGTCGACAGGGTTGTTCCCACTGCTGGCGGACTCGTCGAAGGTGATCTCGAGCAGTCCGTTCTGCCTGAAGGCCGGTGATCGGGTGATCCGTGGGACCCAGGTTCGGAGAAAGGTGTCGATGTTGACCAGGGCCGATGGGCTGGCCTGCTGGTTGGGACACGGAGCGTCGTGGCCGTCGTAGCAGAGGTTCGGCGTGATGAAGCTGAAGTCCGGCGTGGTGGAGACGGTCCGCAGGTCGGTGGCCAGCCCGGACGTGCCAGCGGGAGTGCCCGCGGGCAGCGCCCCGGTCGTCGTACCGAGAGGCACCACGTGACTGTCGCACAACGACGAGTTGCCGATGATCGACTTGAAGTAGACGAAGGGATCGTGCCGGGTGGCGTATCCGTCGCCAGCCACGGCGGTCTGGGTGTTGTCCTTGGCGCCCACTGCGGGATGCCCGCAGACCGCCGACTCGCGGGAGGGAATGTTCCCCATGTCCTGCATGTACGCTTTCCAGGTCAGACCGGCGCCGGTGAGCTGGCTTCCCAGGTTTCCAACGGTCGTCGGGTACACGCAGCCCGTACCCGATATCTGCCCATCGGCAACAAGCGTGGCCGAGGCCGGGAAGGGGGTGAAGATCGGGCAGTCGGTCTGGTTGGCCGGGTTAGGTGCCTGCCCCGAGATGAGCGCGATGTAGTTGTCGTTCGAGTAATGCCCGGTGGCGTAGTAGTTGGAGAGAAGGGCGCCCTCCGACGGTAGCGTCGAAGCCAGGTAGCTATCCGACGAAGGATGGCCGAAAGTTGCGTCGTATCCCTGGTTCTCGAGCACGATGAGGAAGACGTGTCGGATGGGTGGGAGCCGGAAGTGCGACCCGCCGGCCGCGGTCGTGGTCGGGGATGCATGGTTGGTCGTGGATGCATGGTTGGTCGTGCCCGGAGCGGCGGTCGACGACGAACAAGCGGCGGCCACGACCGCCACCGCCACGAGCAGGAGGAGTGGTCCCTTCCGCTGATGTCCGGCCGTGAGGATGCGCGGGGGACGGCAGGGGGGGTGAAGGCGGAGGGGATGTAGGTGCCGCATGGTTGGGTTCTAGCGCATCGGCCGGTCGGATGTCGGGTCGAGCGGCCGATACACTCGTCCGGGTGCGTCGAGCGTCCGGAGGCATCAGGTGAAGATCGTTGTCGATTATGACGAATGCGCCAGCAACGCTGTGTGCATGGGTATCGCTCCCGAAGTGTTCGAGGTCCGAGATGACGGGTACCTTTACGTGCTCGACGAGCATCCCGGGGAGGAACTGCGCGACAAGGTACGACAGGCCGCGAACGGCTGTCCCACCGGAGCCATCACCATCGTCGAGGACGAGTAGCGCCAGGTGGCTGGCGACGCGCCGAGAGTCCGATTCGCCCCGTCGCCCACCGGCTACTTCCACGTTGGAAGCGCCCGCGCCGCATTGTTCAACTGGCTCGTCGCCCGGCAGTCGGGTGGGACCTTGGTGCTCCGCATCGAGGACACCGATGGTGAACGGGGACGGGAGGAATGGGTGGACGGGATCGTCTCCGCCCTTGCGTGGCTCGGGTTGGAACCTGACGAAGGTCCGTACCGCCAGTCGACCAGGGGCGGGCGGTACCGGCAGGCCACGGACGCCCTTTGGGAGAGCGGTCATCTGTACGCATGTGGATGTACCCGGGGGGAGATCGACGCTCGCAATCGGGCCGCAGGCATCCAGACGCCCGGTTACGACGGGTACTGTCGTGATCTGGGCCTGCCTCGCGGGGAAGGCCGCGCGCTCCGGTTCCGCACCCCGCACCAGAACCAGGTGGTCGTCGACGATGTGGTGCGGGGGAGGGTCGAGTTCCCCGGCGATGCCATCGACGACTTCGTGGCGGTCAAGAGCTCCGGCGCACCCCTCTTCGTGCTTGCCAACGTCGTCGACGATATCGATATGGGTATCACCCACGTCATCCGGGGCGAAGACCTGCTACCCACCACTCCGAAGGGAATCCTGGTCTGGAAGGCACTGGTCTCCCTCGGATGGCGGACAGAAGGAACGGTGGGCGTGGAGGCCGGATCCACTCCAGGGCTTCCCGTGTTCGCCCACCTTCCGCTTCTGGTCAACAAGGCACGGAAGAAGCTGTCCAAGCGTCGCGACCCGGTTGCGGTCGAGTCCTACCGCCACGACGGGTATCTGCCCGACGCCTTCGTCAACTATCTCGCACTGCTCGGCTGGGCACCCCCGGGCGGGGAGGAGCACCTGAGCCGGGAACAGCTGGTGGAACAGTTCCGGCTGGGGAGCGTGAACCATTCTCCGGCCTTCTTCGACGTGGCCAAGCTCACCCATCTGAACGGTGAGTACATCCGGGCGATGACGATCGACGGCTTCATCGATGCCTGCCAACCGTGGCTCACCGGTGACCGTGCACCATGGCCGACTGAGTCCTTCGACCCTGACGTCTTCGACCGGATGGCCCCGCTGGTCAAGGAACGGGTGGCGGTGCTGAGTGAGGTACCGGCCATGATCGACTTTCTCTTCGTCGATGCCCCTACCATCGACGAGGAGGAATGGAACACGGCCAATTCCTCAGACGACACCGCGATGGTCATCCTCACCCGGACGGCCACCGTCTACCGCTCGCTGATCCAGAACTGGGACAGTGGTGCGCTGCATGCCGCCACCAAGGCGATCGGGGAGGAAGTCGGTTGGAAGCTGGGCAAGGCACAGGCTCCCATCCGCTTGGCGGTGACCGGTCGGAAGGTGGGCCCACCGTTGTTCGAGTCGCTGGAGGTATTGGGCCCGGAGCGGACCCTGCGCCGACTGGAGTTCGCGATCGAGCGGCACCGCACCGCACGGGCGTGATCCGCCCCGATCGCCACCGGCTCGACCGGTCCAGATGGGCCTGATCGCCACCCTCACCGGGTTCCGCCTCCTCCGCTTCCTCGTGAGGGCGATGGTGTTGGTGATCGCCGTCCTGGTGGTCTACCTGGTGGTCACCGGGGTCCAGGTCTGGCTGACAAGCCGCCAGTACCTGCCGCGCCCTTCCGATGCCATCGTGGTGATGGGATCAGCCCAATACAACGGCATCCCGTCCCCCGACCTCGCCGCCCGCCTCGACGAGGCCGAGCTGCTGTGGAAACAGCGGTGGGCCCGCACCATCATGGTCACCGGCTACACGCAACCGGGTGACCTCTTCACCGAGGCGGAGGCCTCGGCCCGGTACCTGGAGGACGCCGGTATCCCGGCGTCGGACATCCTGGAGGCAGGTGGGATCGACTCGTGGGAGAACCTGTCGGGGGCCGCTCCCGAACTGTTGGCCCGCGGGGACAAAACGGTGCTGATGGTGACCGATCCCTTCCACGAGGACCGGAGCATGGCCATCGCCACCACGGTCGGCCTCATCCCCACACCAACTCCCACCCAGACGTCGCCCATCAGGGGAACGGCCACCGTCCCGTACTTCGCCAAGGAGGCGCTGGCGGTGGGGCTGGGGCGAATCGTCGGCTACCAGCAACTGAGCTCGTGGAGCACCTCGATCGGATGATGACCGGCAACGTGCTCTCCATTGCCGGTGCTTGTCGGATCCACCTCCCGATGCCCCGTTTGCACCGTTCGACCGACTGGCCGTCGGGGACGCCCTTCGAACCCCGATCGTTGCCGTCATTCGATTCCCGGCCCCGCCCATCCGCGCTGGGGCCACTGGGATCCGACCCAGAGGCCTTCGATCCCTCGGAGTGGCACCCCGCCACGCCTGAGGGCGGTGGACGGGTCCGGAGGCGAGGACCAGTGGGAGGAGGAAGGCACTCACGATCCTCGCCGACTGTGGATTGTGGCGAACGGAGAACGGGCGCGGGGCGGACGGCCGGTGAGTGGACCGGGGAGAGGATGAAGAGGCGCGCCGGACGAGGGTGGTGGCTCATGGCAGTGCTCGGTTCGGTCTCCGTCGGCTAGGCTGTCGCTTCGCCCATTCGGGGGTGGCGCAACTGGCAGCGCGCATGATTCTGGTTCATGAGGTTGGAGGTTCGAGCCCTCCCCCCCGAGCGCCCGCTACCCTGTCCGGGAGTGACGCCCCTCGTCCGCGCAGAGGGATGAGCGTCACAGCAGGTCCCGCGCGGGGATCTGAACAGGGTCCCATCGTCTAGTGGCCCAGGACACCACCCTCTCAAGGTGGAGACACGGGTTCGAACCCCGTTGGGACTGCCAGTAAAAGGCCAGGTGAGATGGCAATTATGGGGAGCCGCTCACCAAGCGGGCAGATCCTGCTACTGGCTTTGCTACTGGGATCGGTCTCCGGCGGTCCGCTCGGCGTGGAAGCAGGACCTCGGCCCAGGGGGCGCCCGGCGTACCGCAGACACATCAGGGAACGCGGGAGAGAGACGTGGGAGCTCCGGGGGTTCCTCGGCCGCGATCCCATCACCCGGCGCGACCGCTACAAGTCCCGCACTTTCAAGGGCGGGAAGAAGGATGCGGAAAGGGAGCTGCGGTCCCTCCTTTCGTCCGTCGAGGCCGGCGTGGTCAGCGAAGGAACGTCCGGGGACCTTCTCGAACGGTGGTACCTGGTTGCCTCGACGTCGAGGGACTGGTCGCCGAAGACGGTGGCCGAGCACCGGCGGATCATCGACAAGCAGCTCGGGCCTCTCAGCGGTCGGGCCCTGAACTATTGCCTGGACCGGCAGCGTTTGCGCTTTGCAACCAGCCCCCTGTCGACGAGTGACGAGCGCAGAACGCCGAGTCGGTGCTGACCACGAGTGTGGCGCCCAGGACCGATGCTGCCGCGACGGCTTCGGCCGTGAGCAGGTTGAGCTGCCCAGGCAGATCCTTCTACGGGAGCGTGTCGACGTCGGCCGCTGACCGGTCGCCCTGCCCCTTCGCAGCTCGGTAAGGCTATGGTTCGAGCGGGTCGTTACTGGCGTCTGGGTGGAGCACCACCGGGGACCGGCCCGCCGGCAGCGTGTCGGAGATAGCCGTGCGCCTGGGCGAACATTCGAAGTCGTCCCAAGGAGCGTGTGATGCCCGACTCGCCAGTGTCCATCGCCTATCGATCGGCGATCGAAGTCATCGCCGATGCGGAACCAGATGTGGCCGGGGCCATCGTCGGTGAGCTGGAGTCCCAACGGCGTCAATTGAAGCTCATTGCATCAGAGAACTACGCCTCACCAGCCGTGCTGCTCGCTATGGGCAACTGGCTGTCAGACAAGTACGCCGAAGGCACTCCAGGCCATCGTTTCTATGCCGGATGCGAGATGGTTGATCGCATCGAGACGTTGGCTACCGACCACGCCAAGGCGCTCTTTGGAGCCGAGCACGCCTACGTCCAACCTCATTCGGGGATCGACGCCAACCTGGTCGCCTACTGGGCCATCCTTGCCCACCGAGTCGAGCAGCCTGTTCTCGTTGAGGCCGGCGTGGATCATGTGAACGACCTCGACGCCATGAGCTGGGACAAGCTGCGCAACGAGCTGCACTCCCAGCGCATGATGGGCATGGCGCTCGACGCCGGTGGTCACCTCACTCACGGATTCCGACCCAACATCTCCGGGAAGCTCTTCGACCAGACCAGCTACGGGGTCGATCCCACCTCCGGGCTCCTCGACTACGACGCCATCGCTGCTCAGGCCAGGGAGTTCCGTCCCTTGGTGCTGGTAGCGGGGTACTCCGCATATCCCCGGAACCCTAATTTCGCCACCCTGGCTGAGATCGCCCACGACGTCGGGGCCACGTTCATGGTCGACATGGCCCACTTCGCTGGTCTGGTGGCCGGAAAGGTCCTCACCGGCGACCTCGATCCGGTCCCCTATGCCGATGTGGTGACCTCCACCACCCACAAGTCACTGCGCGGTCCTCGAGGTGGGCTGGTGCTCTGTACCGAGGAGTACGCACCGTACGTCGACAGGGGGTGTCCGATGGTCCTCGGCGGACCGCTCCCCCACGTGATGGCGGCCAAGGCCATCGCCTTGTCCGAGGCGCGTCGACCTTCATTCGCCGCGTATGCGGCCCAGATCGTGGCAAATGCCCGGGCGCTTGCTGAAGGGTTGGTACGCAGAGGAGCAGAACTGGTCACCGGTGGCACCGACAACCACCTTGCCCTCATCGACGTTGCCGCCAGCTTCGGCCTCACCGGTCGCCAGGCAGAGGCCGCTCTGCTCGATGCGGGCGTAGTCACCAACCGCAACTCGGTACCAGGTGACGCCAACGGGGCCTGGTACACCTCCGGCGTCCGACTCGGCACGCCGGCATTGACCACACTCGGATTCGGGGCAGACGAGCTCGACGAGGTCGCTGACGTCCTCGTCAATGCGCTACGAGCCACGATCCCGGCTACGGCCACAGCCAAGGCGAAGTACGAGATCGATCCTGGGGTTGCGCAGGCCTGCCGGGCCCGGTGCGCCGATCTGCTTGCCCGCCACCCGCTCTATCCGGAGATCAAGCTGTGAAACCGCACGCATCGGTGCGAAGACGGCCCCGTACAGGGAACCCTCTACGGGATGGACACAGGTCAGCGGCGGTGTCGGTCGGGGAGCGTCCCGCAAGACCCGCCCGGCCAGCTGCCCGGTGGCGGGGGGCTCTCCGCTACAGCCTCGGGTCGGGTTGCGCCGGTCGAGGCCGCACCGATCCGCACACTCCGAAGGATCCTTCTGGCTCCGGCCGCCGCGAGACAGTGGAATGCGTCGGTGACGCCAGATCGACTGATCGGGTACCACGTTGATTCCAAGGAGACCTGGCGAACGTTTCAGGTCGCGGCACTAGGGCTAGGAGAGCGTGCAGCGGGTGTCGGTCCAATAGTTCGTTGACCGGGTTCGGCTCCATCAGCTCGAGGCGGTTGCCGAAAGGGTCGTCGACGAGCAAGGCCGGGTGCGCCTTGTGGGCGGGTCTGAACTCGGCCTCGACCCCGAGGTGGATCTTCAAGTCGCCGTTCTCGAACCAGGACCCGCCTCGTTTGGCCAGAGGCTCCGGCTTCTGCTGTTCGGTGATCCCGAGAAGTCCGGCGTAAAAACCACGGGCCGCGCCCTCACCTCCGGTCGGCATCGCCAGCTGCACATGGTCGATCTTGCGAACCGGCACTGCCACACCTGCTGCTACACCTGGAGCCAACGACCACGCTACTGAGACAGAGATCCGTCACGAGCACATACTGGGTGTTCTGTGCTTCGGCCGTGATTGCGACCGGCGGCGTTCTGGCGCGGCATTCTGCGCGGGTCGGGATGCTCGCGATCGCTGAATCGGGACCGAGTCCACCCGGCTCGATGAAGGGCCGCTTTGTCGTTACGGCACGGCTATGACTCGTGGAGGTCAATAAGCCGGTCGAAGGCCGGTAAGCATCGGGAAATGACGAACGTTCATCGTCATCAGGTCCGCGTCGAGCAGTAACGCAGTGGCGGCGATCAGGAAGTCAGCGTCGTCGATCCCGCCGTGGGCACGTCGGTGCCGCCGGGCAAGCTCACCGGCGGCGCGGGAGATACTTTCGTCGACTGGGACCCAGGTGACGACCGAAAAGAACTGCTCCAGAGCATCGATCTCCTTGATTCGAACGCCAGCGAGGAGCTCGAAGCGTACAACTTCGCTCGAGATCACCGGTTCATCTCCGTCAACGAGTCTCCGGAGGAGATCGACCGCTGGCTGGGCGCCACGCAGATGATCGATGGCAACGCTCGTGTCGAGCAACTTCATCCGAGACCCTGGCGGTTCAGCCGTTCGTTCAGGTTCCCACGTAGCGCGTCCACGTAGTCCGTGCCCGTCATTCGCCGGCCGCGGAAGGTCCCGGCACTCGCCTCGAGGGCTCGGAGCCGCTCGGCCTTGGTCTTATCGCCGAAGGTGTTTCGTACGGCACGTCGGACCAGCTCTGAGCGCGATGCCCCGGTCGTCCGGGCCACGCTGTCAAGGAGCTCCAGTTCGTCATCGCCAAGATAGATCTGAGTTCGTCCCATAGCACCACTATACACCATATGGTGTCGCTTCCTGCGAGGTCCCCGCCAAAGATTGAAGACCGGTCGTGGATGGGCCTCCGCTTCGGATCCACGGTCGGGATTGTCGTTGCCCGTCCCGGTACGTGAGGTTCAAAGAGCATGTCAACGTCGTTCTTCCAGGCGGGCAGAGGCGCCAGTCCGGAGGTCACGGCGATGGTGATCCGGGACGGCAGGGCATGCTTCGTGCCGAAGTCGGTGACCTGTCCGATCATCGTCCGGACAGCGAGGTCGACGTTCCGACATCGACGTCTACGCAAGAGAGCCCGAAGCCGGCGGAAGGGAACGGCGATATTCGGCCGTCGGCTGTGTCCCGTGAACGAGTCCCCCCAATCAGCCTCGATCGCAGCAAAGCAGGAGCACTTCTTGCTGTGGCTGGCCTCGGAACTGCAGGTGAGCATGCGCTCTCATCGCTGCCCGCATCGAGCGGACCGCGGGTTTCAGACGTATTCGGCGGAAGAACCGGTCGCGCTTCGGTTCAGTGGCTACCGTTGCAGCAATGGATGAGCCGGTTGGCCCGAAGGAGGCAGCAGGTGCATCAACGTCCGCTGGAGGCGGAGCCCCGGGCCCCGGAAGCACGGGGGACGACGGGGTCGCGTGGGGTATCGCATCTCGAAGTGAGCATCGATGGCCCGCGTCGCTTGCGGTGGCGGTGGCCATCACCCTCCAGATCGTTCTACCAGACAAAGTCGTCCAGGGCCTGGGTCCACGCTGGCTCATTCCCGCCTTGGCTGGAGCGCTCCTCGCTGCCCTGATCATTGCCAACCCGGGGAGGATCAACCTGGAGTCTTTGGTGCTCCGCAGATTGTCGATCTCGCTCATTGCAATGATCACCGTGGTCAACGTGGTGGCCCTGGGGGAGTTGATCAGGGCACTCTTGGACAACACGAATGCCGGTGGACGATCATTGGTGTTCGCATCCGCGCCGATCTGGATCACCAACGTGATTGTCTTCGGCCTCTGGTACTGGGAACTCGACCGGGGCGGGGTTGCGGCCCGCCTCCGCTCCGATCACCGGCGACCCGACTTTTTGTTCCCTCAGATGTCCACACCTGGGTCGGCGCCTGGTTGGACGCCCGACTTCCTCGACTATCTGTACACCTCATTCACCAACGCCACAGCTTTCAGTCCGACCGACACCATGCCGATGACCGCCTGGTCAAAGCTGCTGATGATGGTGCAGTCGCTGGCATCGCTGTTGACCGTAGCCATCGTCATCTCGCGAGCGGTCAACATCTTGAAATGAGCTTCCAAGCAAATCCCGGCAGATGGCGTACTGCTTGTAGCCCCGCGTGAATGCGAATGTTGGCAGCTGGCTCACCGGGCAGTGCTGGGCATCTCAGGCTCCTGCTCCCATTCCTGGCTGCCGGCGAGCGCCGAGGAGACGAGAGGATCATCGTGGGCCCGATGGCGCTCAAGCAGGTGGCAGACGTCACCGACCATCCGTTCCTGACGGTGAGAGCGAACCGAGGAGGGGTGGCCCCGATTCGGGAACGCCTCCCCGTGGTAGCGCCCCGAGAGGAATCTGTGCTCGCCAATCGAAAACTGTTCGGCACCTGGATGACGTGCCAGTAAGCGTCTGCGTCGAAGAGTGGTTGGACCGAGACGAGATTCTCGATCATGCCGACCTTGTTGTGTGCCATGCCCGGTCGAGGACAGCCTTCGGCGCGCTCGCAGCCGGGGTGCCACCAGTGATGTTTCCCCTGTTCGCCCACAAGTTCGAGAATGCCCGGCGCATCACCGACGCCGCGGCGGGGATCACGATCGAGATCGTCGAGGACACAATCGACAGATCTTGCCCACCCTGCGACACCGGAGGTGAGCGCGAGATCGTGGAGGTTGCACGCACCGTGCCCGGTGAAGGTTTCTACCGACAACGTGCCCGCTGCGCAACTGAAACCGATTACCGAGTTCCGGCCCTGGACATTGCCTGATCGACATCACCGTTTCTGAGCATGGTCCGCTATGAACCCGAGGATTTGAGTGTGCTTTTCGGTATCGAGGAGCATGAGGTCCACGACAAGTGTCCACATGGTGGTGTCCGCATACGCGCGAAGGCGCTTGCGGAGACGCTTCAACGCGATACGGTCACGCTTTTCGGATTGAAGGAGTACTCGTGTCTCGCGTAGGAGGACCTGCCCCTCATCCTGGTCTACCGCAGAGGCCATCGTCGGCATTGCCGGGTCGGGACTCCATTCGCTCGAGCCCCAGGCAATGGCGTTGGCCAGCTCGGTGAGCAGGCGATGATGTCGACGCTCATCATCGACGATGAGTTGGACCAGGTACCGCACATACGTGGTCGGAGCGTCGTCGATGAAGCGCTGGTACCGTTCGAGGAGCGCGCCTTCCTCTGAACCATGTCGGGCGAGCAATTCGACCAGCTCATGGGATTCGACGCTTCCACCGGTTTGCCGCAAGCCCCGTTTGGCTGTTTCGAATGTCGTGTCCATATCCTCTTATCTTCGGACGTCGGGGGTGATCGGACCAGGGCCGAAGGTCACAGCTTTGCGAGGTAGGTGACCGCGCTCCGCTTGGACGGTAGAGATTGCTGGTGATGGAGCGCCGTAATCGCGGAGACACCCGAAAATGAGCAATGGCAAAATGAGCACTGTCAAAATGTGCCATGGCAGAGAGGAGCGCCGCCGTGCTCCGTTCATGCCGGCTGCCATCATGCTCGGAATGATCGTGTTGTCGGCAAGAATCGGTGTGCATCTCGGTCGTTGGTGTTCCCACCTGCGTCGATAGCCGTGTAGTGCTCATCGCTCCAGTCGGTGAGGCTCAAGACCCATGCAGGTTCACGCCGCTACCCGACATGTCCGTGCTGGGGTCAGCACGGCCGACTCGGAGTTAGAGCCGGAAGCCGGGGTGGTGTCCGAGGATCTCGTGGCGAGCAATCGTGACCTTGTGGACCTCGTCGGGCCCATCGGCGATCCGGAGCGTCCGCATCGAAGCATACATGTGCGCGAGTGGGAATAACTGTGTAACGCCTGCTGCACCGTGTACTTGAATCGCCCGATCGATGACTTGGAGTGCCATCTTGGGGATGGCAACCTTGATTCCCGCGATTTCCGTGGCCGCGCCCTTGGCACCGACGCTGTCGACAAGATGGGCGGTGTGGAGTACGTACTGGCGCGCCATGTCGATACCGATGCGAGACTCAGCGATCCAGTCGTGGATCATACCCTTATGGGCGAGGCTGGTGCCGAAGGTCTTGCGTTCGAGCGCGCGGACGACCATGAGTTCGAGTGCCCGCTCGGCCACCCCGATCGACCGCATGCAATGGTGGATACGACCGGGTCCTAGCCGAGCTTGGGCTATCGCGAATCCATCACCCTCCGCACCGAGAAGGTGGTCGATCGGCACACGCACGTCGCTGTAGATGACCTCGGGATGACCGCCCGGTTCGTCGTAGCCGAAGATGGATGGGTCGACGCCCAAGGACACGCCGGTGGCATCCTTGGGCACGACGATCATCGAGTGTTGGCGGTGGCGAGGAGCACTGGGATCGCTCCGGCCCATGACCAAGAGAACCTTGCATCGCTCCGAGAGCGCTCCGGAGCTGAACCACTTCCGGCCTCTCAGGACGTAACAGTCCCCCTCACGGTCGATCGTAAGGCCGATGTTTGTAGCGTCGGAGCTCGCCACATCCGGTTCTGTCATCGAGAATGCGCTTCGGACTTCACCTTGCAGCATCGGGGTCAGCCACCGACGCTTGATTGTCTCGGAACCGTATCGGTGAAGAATTTCCATGTTGCCCGTGTCGGGAGCTGCACAGTTCAACACCTCTGCCGCGAACGACACGGCACCGAGCATCTCCGAGACTGGCGCATAGTCCACGTTGGAGAGCCGAGTTCCGGGTTGGTCAGGCCTGAGGTCGGGTAAGAACAGATTCCATAGGTTCCGCTGCAATGCGAGTGATTTCAGTTTGTCGAGCACCGGAGGTGAGCCTTGCGGTCCGGCATCCTGAAGCTGTCGGTAGTACAGCGGCTCGTTGGGGTAGACGTACTCACGCATGAACTGGTGGACCGCGCCCTGCACGGCCAGACCTTGCTCACTGAATTCGTATGGCATAGTCCCCTGGGTTCTCTGCGTCCAATGAGTCCTCCGAGTGCAAGACCTGTGGCTGACCCTCAGTTCTGGAGACGCCGATGAGGGCTCCACCATCGCCGTGGTTCACGGTGTGAGTCTCACCTCCTCCGAACGAAATGTAGGAGGAGCGGGGACGAGCGTCCAGTTCACTTCGAAAACATGCGGATGGGTGTCCGCGTGGACTGTCGCGGGACGCTCGAAGGACCGCGGTGGCGAACTCGGTGCCCTCCGAGTTGCAAGCCCGGGCGATGCTTCCTTCACCATGGATTCGGACTTCACCATGGAATCGGAAATCCAGTCCGAGCCGGACCAGTAGGTGTACGCCTCTCGCATCCTCGAGGAGCGGATCTGAAAGGGGAAGGTCAACCGGGAGCCCATCGAGCACAAACGCGAAATCGGTTGACGTTCGCATCATGCTGCCAGTCTGGAGCGCCCCGTGGTGACGGGGTAGGGCCAAACGGCACTTGCTCTGGTTGGGCATGAACTGACAGTGGTCACTGCGCAGATGTCAGTCTTGTGGTTGAGGTGCGGTCGGTTCGGGTCGCCGCGCCGGCTGGCCTGCGCTGACGACTCGGTCCGCCATGTCCTGGAGGAACGCCCGTATCGTCAGCTCCGCCACCCGGTGCAGCAGAAGGTTGTCGAGCTTGCGCCCGAGCCCTCCGAACGGGGGGCGATAGCTGCCGAAGAACGTGAGTTGGGTGAGCGAGGTGCCGAGAGGCGCGATCTCGACGTTGGCATCGAGACGCGGGAAGAGCCCAGGCGTCCCGACCGCTTCCCACAGAAGAGGGATTTCGACGATGCCGTCACGGGTGCGAGGCTCTCCGACCACAACGTGGATCGTCTTTGTGCAGCGTCCGTCGGATCCACCGGGCCCGACACGCAAGCGGAGACCTTCTCCGCGAGCATAGGCTGCCGAGCTGGCGTCGAGCAGGGAGCTGTCCCGGAGCACTTCTCGCTTGACTTCGGCGAGGGGCACCTCCACGGTCACGAAGTCGTGGAGGATCATCGCCGGCCATCTTGGACATCGTGCCGCTCGATCATAGGTCCCAGCATGCTTTGAAGCGCCTCCGAGCGGTAGGGCCGAACGTCCCTCGCTTTGCATTCCGGCCGGGAGCGGGACGGCTCGTGGTGGCCAACCGGCCTTCTGCGATGAAGCCCCGAAACCGGGTTCTGGGTGTCCGATCGTCGTCGGGCAACTTGATCCAGGCCATCTGGTGGTGCCGTCTTGGTCGCTGGCCGCAGAAGCCATGGCTCAGCCGTGCTTCATCAGTCTCCCCGCGGAGGATCCGCCTGCTCGCGGAGGTGCAGCCCCCAGTAGGATGCCGGCGATGTCCTTCCAAAGGGTCGACGATCCCGAACGCCTCAAAGCCCTGATCGACGCGATCCTGTTGTTGGAGGTGGAGATGGAGCTGCCGAAGCTTCTTCGCCACGTTGTGGAGACCGCGGTGGATCTGGCGGGTGCCACCTACGGCGCCCTCGGCGTGCTTGACGACGAAGGTCAGGCCCTCGCCCAGTTCATCACCGTCGGACTCGAAGCCGAAGTCGAGCGATCCATCGGGGATCGGCCCACGGGGATCGGCGTGCTCGGACTGCTCATCGTCGATCCCAAGCCGATCAGGCTGGCCAGACTCTCTGATAACCCGCAATCGTCTCCACTTCCGCCGGGCCATCCGGAGATGTTCTCCTTCCTAGGTGTGCCGATACGAGCCGGTGGATGCGTATTCGGTAACCTGTACCTGACCGACAAGCAGGGTTCCCAAGAGTTCAGCCAGGAGGACGAGGACCTGTTGGTCACACTCGGGGTCGCGGCGGGGATCGCCATCGATAATGCCCGACTCCATTCAAGGCTGCGTCACGTGGCTCTCTTAGAAGAGCGCGAACGAATGGCTCGCGACTTCCACGACACCGTGATCCAGCGCCTCTTCGCGGTCGGTCTCACGTTGCAGAGCGCGATGCTTCGTGTGACCGACGAGGTGGTCGCTGAGCGCCTCGAATCGTCGGTCGACATGCTCGATGACACCATTCGCCAGATCCGGGCGACGATCTTCTCATTGGGAAAGTCTGGAAGGACGGAGGACAGCCTGCTGGCTTCGGTGCGGGAAGTGGTCTCGGAGATGGTTGATTCTCTCGGTTTCGAGCCGAACATCCGCGCCGATGGTCCAGTCGATACCGCGGTAGGACCTGGTCAGGCGCGCGAAGTGATCGCGGTGCTGCGTGAGGGACTGGCGAATGTCGCCCGCCACGCCAAAGCACATTCGGTCGATATCGACGTGCAGGTCGGGGACGAGTTGGTGCTACGGCTCGTAGATGACGGCATCGGCCTAACTGAGGGCCTCTCACCAACGGTCGCGACCGGTCACGGTTTGGGACACATAGTCGCCCGTGCGGAACGCCTCGGAGGCTCGTGTTCGGTGATGACGAGGGAGGGAGGAGGCACTGAACTGTGTTGGACGGTGCCTCTGCACCCGTGATGGCCTCTGCACCTACAACTGGTCCGGATGGCACGCGGGGTGCGGTGCGCGTCTTCTTGGTCGACGACCATGAGGTCGTGAGGCGTGGCCTACGCGAGCTGCTGGAAGGTGCGGGTGACTTGTCGGTGGTGGGAGAGGCCGGAACGGCGGACGAGGCGCAGGCAAGGATACCGGGCACGCACCCTGATGTTGCCGTGCTCGATCTGCGACTGCCAGATGGCACCGGTGTCGACTTGTGCCGCGAGATTCGTTCACGTAACCCTGAGATCGCCTGCCTTGTACTGACTGCCTACGACGACGATGAAGCCCTTGCTTCGGCGGTCATGGCAGGCGCGTCCGGGTACGTGTTGAAGCAGTTGCGGGGACCGGAGCTGGTGCGCTCGATTCGGCGGGTCGCCGCGGGCGAATCCTTGCTCGACTCGAAGCTGGTCGCCAAGCTGGTCGCCAAACTCGATGCCGCAGGCCTGCCGTCAGACACGACCGCTGGCGAGGACGAGCTCCTACGCCATCTGAGCAACCAGGAACGCCGAGTGTTGGACCTGGTCGCCGAAGGGTTCACCAACCGGGAGATCGCCGAGCGCCTGTACCTCGCGGAAAAGACCGTCAAGAACTACGTGTCGAGCATGCTGGCAAAGATGGGGATGGCGAGGCGCACCGAGGCTGCCGTCTATGCGGTCCGCCTGCGGAACGAGCAGCATAAGCACAGAGGACTACGGAAGGACAGGCGCAGGATGTGAGCGACAGGGTGATCATCGTCATCCCGCCCGGGGGGTGATCATTGATCATCGGCACTGCACCACGATGGTGTTCTCGGGACTTTCGACTCTATGGGGATCACAAGCATCACCTTAGGATTGCGATGAAGGTGGGACCTGCTACTGAGCGCAATTGTGGTGCACCAGCTGCGGATCGGTTCCAGGCTGATCGAGGAGGACGTCGTGACCATCGCAACCGTCGATCTCGGGTACATCGAGAGGGCTCGCGAAGGCAAGTTCGATCTGGGCTGGCTTCGTGACTCCCACGCCGAGTGGGGTATCCGGGCACGACCGAGCCGGGTCGGTCTGACCTTGCGCGACATCGCTGTCGGCTCCTACGGCGAGGTGCCAGATCATCCGCCGAAGAGGACGATGGCTCCGAGGGGTTGTGACGTCGACCCTGATGTGCCGGACATGGGTTACAGCATCAACGACAAGGCCGAAGTGTGGTCGGACAACGTCATGGAGCTCTACGAGGAGGCGGTGAGCCGCCAGTGGAGCGCCACACGGGACATCGAATGGACCGAGTTGCCGGAGTTGGACGCCGATCTCGAGCATGCGATGTGCCAGCTGGCAACTGTGCTGTCGGAGGTGGAGATGGTCGCCGCCGACTTTCCTGCCAAGTGGTTGTGGCGGATCAACCACGACTTCGTGGAGGCCAAGATGTTCCTGTGCACGCAGGTGATGGACGAGGCCCGCCACACTGAGGTGTTTCGCAAGCGGGCGCTCGCGGGCGGGGGTGGTTTGGGAAAGGCCAAAGCGGTCGTCGAGCAGTTCCTCAAAGTGATCCTCGATGCCCAGAGCTATGACGAGGGCTCGGCGCTCATGCACTTGCTGGCCGAGGGTCTCGTGCTGTCGCTGTTCCGGGCGGGCGAACTGCTCTCACCCTCGCCGGTGGAGAAGAAGATCTTCCGACTTTGCATGCAGGACGAGGCGCGTCACGTCGCCTACGGCACGATGCACCTGCGCTACCGGTTGGAGCGCGAACCAGCCTTGGCCCCAGACTTCCACGCCTACCTCGATCGAGGTGAGGAGATCATCGCAGCACTCTTCGCCACACCGGAAGTGGTCGAGCCCACAGCGATTCTGGCTGCCGGCAGCCTGAAGGCCGCCGAGGAGATGGGCGTCGGGGTTTCAGACATCCTGAGGACACGAATGATCGAGGAGTACCTGGCGCGGTGCGATCGGGCGGGGCTTCCCCGACGAGGCCGCATGCGCCTTCCAGAGATCATCTTGGCCGGTACCTCTGGTGGCGCGGAAGCATGCGTCGAGGGGGTGGCATCGTGATTGCCGTAGTCGCTGCGACGGGCTTCCCTTCTGCCGAGTGGTTCGCTTCCCTGTCCGCGCATGCCACTTCAGATCCAGAGCGCCTCCGCACACTTGGTGTCGCCGACTTCCGTCTGGCTGTGGAGATCGTCGACACTGACGGCAAGGTTCGCACCTTCGGCGTGATCTTCGACGGTTACGACATCACTTCTGCCGGCGAGTTCTCCGATCCCGAGGTCTTCGGCTCCGAAGCCACCCTCACCGGGCCAATCGAGGCTTGGCAGGCCATGGTAGCCAACATCACCGAGCACGGCGCGGCCGATGGCTTGCACACGCTCAACGCGTTGTCGATCGCCGATACCCCCTTGAAGGTGGTCGCCGACGACCCGATGGGTCGGGACAAGTTCTTCCGCTATGCCGAAACGCTCCAGACCTTGTTCGATGCAAGTGGGCTGGTCGCGCTCGCTCGGACCTGAGGCAGCCCCGGTGGCCTACTCGATCGCGGATACCTGCATCGGCTGTGGAGCGTGCGAATTTGCTTGCCGGCGTGGTGCAATCAGCCAGACTGAAGAGTTCCCGGTCGTCTTCGTCGTGGACCCATTGTCCTGCGATGACTGCGCGGACTGCGTGGCGGTGTGCCCCGTCGATGCCATGGCACCCGATCCCGCGTGGGCGGTGTGCTATGGCCACGGCTGCCCACTCTCTTCGAGCCGCTACGCCGGATGGGAGTGCAGCACAGGGGATCCCCGCTGCAACGAATGCGGCTCTATGTTGTGGTTGGCACCACAGGACGAATGGACCTGCAGCCGTTGCCGGCTGGGTGAGTCGGGCAAGGGTGCATCGTGTCCCAAAATCCGCCGCGCGGAGTTGACCGTCCATCGCGTCCTGGCGACGCCCGAGACTTGATACGCCAGGAGCGCCGATCGCCGGCTCGATCTTGGGACCTTTGGCCCTTGGACTGCTTGTCTTCCGGGTGCACAGTGAATCTGTGACCACGTCCACGATCAAGCCACCAGACCAGGCCACAGCCGGCGATCGCGACCTCCCTGAGACCGCATCCGACAGCTCCTCGCCTGCACCGGTCGAAGGATCTCCCCCTGACCCGATCGCCGTTGCCGTTCACCTGCGTCCCCAGGTCAGGTCCGGCATGCAGGATCGGTTCGCACCGTCGGATCCGGCAAGAGGCCTGGATGTCACTCGAAACCCACTGGTCGCCCGGCTCGTGCGGAACCGGCACTTCCAGTTCTTCCTGATCCTGCCCAACCAGATCGTGTTCTGGGCGGTCATCTTCATAGGGATCCTCGGCACCACGGTTCCCGGTCTCAACTTTGGTGCAGCCATCACCTGGTACATCTGGTTCTGCCTGGTCTTCGTCATGATGGTGGTGGTTGGTCGGGCCTGGTGCTCGATGTGTCCCTTCGGTGGCTTCGGCGAGTGGGTTCAGCGCCACAGTTTCTGGAACCGCTCCGAGAGGTCGGTCGGACTCGGTCTCAAGTTTCCCGAGCCGTTGGCCCGGATCGGGTTCCTCATCCCGGTGGTGTCGTTCCTACTGTTGACGTGGCTCGAGGAGTTCTTCAACATCGCCGGGCCGGGGAACCCGGCAGCGACGAGCTTCATGGTGCTCGGCATCGTCGGCTCGGCGCTTGCGTTCTTCCTCGTGTTCGAACGGCGCACGTTCTGCCGCTACATCTGTCCACTGACCACCCTCATCGGAACCGTCGGCTCCATGGGGACCGTGGCAGGATTCCGCACCCGCGACCGCGATATCTGCCTGACGTGTGAGACGAAGGACTGCATGCGCGGCGGTGAGCACGGCTACGGCTGCCCGTGGTACACCTGGCCTGGCAGTGCCGACTCCAACCTCTACTGCGGACTTTGCTCGGAGTGCTACAAGGCCTGCCCTCACGACAATGTCGGGCTGTACCTGCAGAAGCCACTCACGTCGGTGGTGGCACCCAATCGCCGCCGCATCGACGTCGCGTGGGGCATCGCCCTTCTCTGGGGTCTTGTGCTCTATCAGCAGGTCAATGCGCTCAGTCTTTTCGGGTCTCTTGATACCAGGCTCAACAATGCCATCGCGTTCCCCCACTACCCGGACCCAGTGGACTATCTGGGCATCATTGCCCTACTTGCACTCGCAACCGCCGGAGCGGCGTGGATCGTTGCCAAGCTCCTTGCGCGACGGGATCTCGACTTGACAACGCCGGGAACCTTTCTCGAGCGCGGTTCCCGCTTTCGGACGTTCTTCGCTCCGATCGCCTACGGCCTCGTCCCGGTGATCGGTGCCGACTACTTCGCCCGACAGCTCCCCAAGTTCTTCAAGCACTCGACTCGGTTGGTCCCTGCCGTCCAACACGTCTTCGGGGCATCTGGGACCCAGTCGAAGCTCTACACGCTGCGGCTCCTCACCAACCCGCGCATCGTGGTCGTCCAGGTGTCCGTCATTGCGCTCGGGACTTTGGCGGCCCTGTGGACCACGTGGCGGATCACCAACCGGGAGCTGGTGCCGGTCAGCCGGAACGGTGTTGCCATCCGGGTGGTCACGCTCGGCTTGGTGCTGGTGTGCGGGCTCGCTGCCGGAGTCCTGTACGTGCTCATGCACGCGGCGAGCTGAGATGGCATGGCATTCGGACCTGACCGACCCACGGGGGCACTCCGGGGTGAACCGGAAGCGATAGGACGAGGTGAAGGTATGACCCTTTTGGCCACCGGCATTCCGGGCACAGACGGTTCGACGGCGAACTGCACCGGCGAAGCGTCCACCGCTGTCCGTCCACACGTAACGGTCCTCGTCGACCGGTGCGCAGGGTGCCAGGAATGCGTTGTCCGGTGCCCGACTGGGGCCCTTGGCATGGATTCTCACCGTTGGGTCGCCGTGGCAGAGGATGCTCTCTGTGTGGGGTGCCGCCAGTGCGTGCGTACCTGCCCATTCAGCTCGATCACCGTCGAGGGCCCGTTGCTTGTGGCCGAACGCGTCGAGGTCGAAGAGGCGCGCCCCGAGCATCTCGTCGGCGACGTGGACGAGATTCGCCGGGGACTGGGTTCATGGGAGGAGGCCCTCGCAGAGTCCGCCCGCTGCCTTGCTTGCCCTGACCCGACTTGCGTGCGGGGCTGCCCCGCCCACAATGACATTCCGGCGTTCATCCACGCAGTTGCCGAGCGCAACCTTGGCGAAGCTCATGAGGTCTTGCGCCGTACTTCGGTCCTGCCCGATACGTGTTCCAGGGTGTGCAATCAGGCAGCTCAGTGCGAGGGGGCATGCACATGGTCGCTGGCAGGGGGGACGCCTGTCGCCATCGGCCGTCTGGAGCGCTTCGTATGCGACAACGCCCCCGTTCCCCCGCCTAGGGTTTCGCCAGCAGTGGTGCCGACAACTGGATCAGAGCTGTCCGTGGCCGTCGTGGGAGCCGGGCCGGCAGCGATCGGCGCCGCTTGGGAGCTGGTGGAGGCCGGCGCCGCGGTGACCGTCTACGAGAAGGACGATCGTCCCGGTGGCCTGCTGGGCTGGGGAATTCCGGACTTCACCCTGCCTGAGGCCGTGGCGGGACGGCCGTGGGAACAACTCACTCGTGCTGGTGTCGTGCTGCACTGTCGCACGGCGATTGGCCCTGGGGATCTCGACGGCCTGTTGGCGGAGAACGACGCCGTCTTGCTTGCCCACGGCACATCGCTCCCGCTACGGCTACCGGTGCCTGGTGCGGACCTCAATGGTGTCACCGACGCCACCACGGTTCTGCAAGCCGGCAAGGATATCCTCGAACGTGGTGGTGATGTGGCCGACTTCCTCAGTGCATTGGGTCTTTCCGGAACAGGGCCAGGACCACGAACCATCTCGCGGGTACTGGTGCTCGGGGCGGGCAACACGGCGATGGACGTGGCCCGGACGCTCCGACGCATGGATTTGTCCGCTGTGTGCATCGACTGGCTCGATGAGCAGTTTGCCCTGGTCCGTCCCGATGAGTTGACGGAAGCCCGCGCCGAAGGAGTCGACGTGCGCTTCTCGCGTACCGTGACCGAGTTGCGCGGTGAGGGTGGTTGGGTAGGACATGCAGTACTGGCTCACACGCGCCAGCGCTCGGGCAGCGAGCAGCCGAAGACGTTGAGCGAGCAGCCCGACGTGATCTCGGTGGACCTGGTGGTCATGGCGATGGGCTATCGAGCCGATCCTGCATTCTCAGAAGCTTTGCCAGGCGCCCCTTTGCGGCGAGAGGCCAACGGTCTGCCCGATCGCCGCTGGATGGCGAGCGGGATCCTCGCCAACTCCGCCTCCGAGGTCGCCTTCTCCAACCCGGTCGGTACACTTGCTCTCGGTCGCGAGGTGGGATTGTGGGCGGCCGCCCTGCCCTTTCGGGATCGTCTGTGGGCAGCTGGCGACGCGCTGGTCGGCCCATCGACGGTCGTGGAGTCGATGACCCAGGGCCGCAGGGCGGCCCGTGCCATCATGGCCGCTGGACCTCGGGCCCCGGGTGGTTCGGGACACCGAGGTCCAAGACGTGTCCTCGTTGCATACGAGAGTCGATCGGGTCACACCCAGCGAGCAGCCGAAGCGGCGGCGGGCGGATTCTCGGAACGAGGAGACCAGGTCCGGATTCTGCCGATATCGAAGGTCGGCCCGGAAGACTTGGCAGTCGCCGACTTCCTGCTGGTCGGCTCATGGGTCGAGGGACTTGTAGTGGCCAGGGTGCGCCCAGCGAAGGCAATGCGTACCTGGCTGGCCGGCCTACCCCGACTCGGGGCGAAGCCAGTCGGGATCTTCTGTACCTACGCCGTTTCACCGAAGGGGACGCTCGCCGTTATGCGCCGGGCGTTCGAGGCGAAAGGAGCCGTCGTCGTCGCCGAGGCTGCCTTCGGGCCGGGTGAGCTCGGACGTGATCTACCCGAGAAGTGGGAGTCGGGGCCGGTGGCGTTCGGCCGGGAGCTCGCCCACCAGACCGGAAGAGCGAGGAGGTGAGTGATCGAGTAGTCCACTGATCTTGGTCCCGAATACGAGATTGTGCAGTTGACGCCGCGCAAGTTCGACAGGCGGCCGAACCTTCGTCGTCGGCGTTGTGACCCGGGTTGTCGCCTGCGTCACAGCAGCAGGCACACCGGAGAGTCCGTCGTTGTGCCGAACATGCCCGCAGGGTGCCATCCGGGGCATGATTGCAGGATGATCTCCATCTCAACGAGTCGCTGGTCCCTGTGGTCTGAAGAATCGTTCCTCTGTATTGCCAGTCGGGGTTCCGTGCTGTCGATCGCTTCGATCGGTTCGGTCCTCTCCATCGGGAGTGTCGGATCTGCCTTGTCGATCGGAGCTGTCGGATCGGTTCTTTCGTGGGCGTCGGTGATGTCGGCCCGTTCGGGGATGGCAGTGCTCTCCCATCGCTCCCGTCGGGCGGTGATGACCTCCGCCACCGGCCGGGTGCGACGTAGGCGGCACACGAGGCATGTGACAATGGAACCATTGCCGGATGCCGCGGGGCGAAACGGTGCCTACCGGGGCCCGGAGTCCCGGCGCACTCACCCGGGCATCTACACCGTCCAATAGCCTTGTGCGCAATGGGCGGGAACTTTGCCATGGATGTCGTCGTCGAACGGACCGGCGACGGCCGGTACGTGGCCTCGTTGGACCACGGCTGGGATCTGGTACACGCACCACAGGGCGGCGTGGTGGCGTCGTTCGGCCTGCGGGCCGCCTCTGCTGAAGTGGTCGATTCCGGCCAGACACTGCGCACGTGCACCACCATTTTCGCCGGTCAGGTCACAGCAGGAGACCTGGAGGTGACCACCGAGGTCCTGCGCCGGGGTCGCTCGGCCACCCAGGTGATGGCGACTGTGCGGAACCGGGGCAAGGACTCGGGAACGACCACGGCGGCAGTCTTCGGATCTCCCCGAAAGGGCCCGTCGTTTGTCGACGTCGTTGCTCCGAGCGTCTCACCACCGATGCAGTGTCCCTCGTATCGTGACGAGCCACCTCCTGGCGTCCAGCGAATCGACCCCCGACCCTTCTGGACACGCGTCGAGGGGCGTGCCGCTCTCGGTCACGCGCCCTGGGAGACCTACGAACCGACCGGATCGGACGTGGCCACGTGGCTCCGCTTTGATGAGGCTCCGGTGGCGGCCGATGGCGCCCTAGATCCACTCGGCGTGGTCACCTTGGCCGACCGGATGCCTGGGTCGGTGGGCGAACGACTCGGTCATGACGGCGATCCGTGGTTTGCGCCCAGTGTCGATCTCACCGTCCATTTGTTCGCACCGGTTCGTACGACCTGGCTGCTCGCTCACGACCGGGCGCGCTGGGCTGGTGGCGGGTGGGCTTCCGCGGAGACCACCCTGTGGGACGAGACCGGCAACGCGGTGGCCTATGCCACGCAGATGATGATCTTCACCGGACTTCGAGGATGAGGTAGGGATGGCGCAGGCCGTTGCCTGTCGACGACAGAATGTTCGAAGCCGACAGCTGACATTTCGACCGTGGTCAGCAGTATCGAGGTGACGAGACGAGCAAGTCGGCCCACCTCCGCTGAGCCAACTTGTCCGTGTGGTTCGTGATCGTACTCGGGCCCGAGATTCGCGCTGCGAAATCGGAGATCGTGGCCCTGGCCCCGAGGATCAGCGTCGAGTCAGGACGGATGCAATGCGCCTGAATCGCGGGTCCTGGTCTCCGGCTATGCGCGCCACCCAACGCAGGATGTCGCCCGGGTCGGCATCGACTTGAGCGGCAAGCATCGCATCGAGGTCCACCCAGTCCGGTGGGCGATTGAAGACCGCGTTGCAGACGATGAGATGGTCGGCTGCGAGGATGGGAATTGCCCCGTCGCCGAACGGCACCGAATGCCGCGCCGACGCGGCCTCATCATGGAAAGGATCGTAGGAGAAGAAGAGGTCGATCGGAGTTGCATCCCACATGACTCTCACCTGGCCATCCCGTCGGACAACTGCTGCAATCGACGGATCGTCTGCGGCAGCACCCAGTCCGACCAGTGGCTCGGCGACCTCCGCGAACCGCTCGGCAGGGATGAACACGTTGAGGTCGATGTCGATCGTCGCCCTTGGCTCGGCGTAGTAGGCAAGCGCCAAGGCACCTCCGAAGGCGTGCGGAATCTTGGACAGGGAGCCCTCGATGGCCAGCACCCGGTGGGCCAGGGTCAGTGTGGTCACCTGGAGACGAGCCGAGGTGCGATGAGCTCGGAGCTGCGCCGGCGGACGGGTATGGCGTCGCTCAACGTGAGCACGTCGAGCAGGCGCCGAGCGTGCTCGACGGCGTCAGCGGGCGGCGGTTCCTCGGTTTCGGGAGGTACGACGTCCATGTGCAGTCGCTCGCCCCCCGCCTCCACCAGTTTGCGCAACGTCTCCAGGCTCGGATCTCGGCGCCGATGTTCGTACGCCGAGATGACGGGCTGCGAGGTGCCCGCGCGGCGGGCCAGCTCGGTTTGGGTCAACCCGTGTCGACGTCGGACGGTCTGAATGATCATTGCCGCATCCATACCTGTCACTATATCGGATCGTCTATGTTCATCCGACTCCCGGAGTCGCTTTCGCTGCTATCCGGTATCCGGCTCAACCGGTTCCGGGGAGGGGGGTTCGATGACGAGGGCGGTGCTCAGGCCTCCTTCACACCGACCAGGGTGCCCGGTATGGCGAGAGCGAGCCCCGGCGCCGCGAAGCATGAGCGGCGATGCCTTTCGAGGCTCACCCCAGGTCCGCGAGGATCTCGATCACCCGTTCGGCGGTGGTCTCGGGGTTGACGAAGGCAAGGCGCAGAACGAAACGGTCGTGCCAGCGGGTGGGCAGGCAGAGAATCACGCCTTCGGTGGCGTTTCGGCGCGACCATGCGCGGTACTCCGCGTCACTCCATCCTGGACGCTCGAACAGGACGACCGAGAGCTCCGGTTCCATGATGAGCCGCAAATGAGTGAAGTGACGGATGGCCTCCGCTACTGCCGTAGCAGTCGCGATGGTCTGCTCGATGGCTTGCGTATAGCGAGCGGTACCGTGTGTGGCCAGGCTGAACCAGAATGGCAACCCCCGGGCACGTCGTGACAGGTGGATTGCCAGGTCCGCCGGGTTCCATTCCTCCCGGTCGATCTCGTCGAGGTAACCGGCGTGCTGGGCGTGTGCGGCTCTGGCGAGCTCGGGGGCCCTGTAGAGAAGTGCGCAACAGTCATACGGGGCGAAGAGCCATTTGTGCGGGTCCACGATGAAGCTGTCCGCCCGCTCGATGCCGGCGAAGCGGCCGCGGACGCTCGGTGCGGCGAGACCTGCGCCACCGTACGCGCCGTCCACGTGCAACCACAGCGCTCGTTCCGTGCAGACGTCGGCCACGTCGGCCAGGTCGTCGATGACTCCGGCATTGGTGGTCCCCGCGGGGGCCACCACCGCGAACACGTCGTCGCTGTCGGCCAAGGCTTGCCGCAACGCATCGCCGGTGAGATGCCCTCGGTCGTCGAGGCCCACCTCGAGGACGCCGACATCGAGGATCCGAGCAGCCGCCCGGATGGAAGAGTGCACCTCGGTCGTACACGCGAGACGCCATCCTCCACCTGGGCGGCCGCCCCGGCAATGGGTGGTGTACTCCCGGGCCGCAGCGAGGGCGGAGAGGTTCCCCATGGTGCCGCCGGACACGAAGCACCCGCCCGCGGTAGTCGGCCATCCGAGTAGCCGGACGAGCCACGCCAGCGCTTCGTTCTCGGCGAAGATGGCCCCGGCCCCTGCCTCCCACATCCCTCCGAAGATGTTGGCGGCGCTGGTGACCAGGTCGAACGCGATGGCGGCATCGGTTGGGGCCGAAGGGATGTAGGCCAGGTTCAGCACCCCGTCCTGGGCTCGGGTGGCCGGCTCCAGCACCTGGTCGAACAAGGACAGAGCAGCTGCCCCGCCGATCCCTTCTGCCGTAATCGTCTGGCCGGCCCTCGCCGCCAGCTCCGATGCCGGACGAGCAGTGGCTCGGGGATCGCCCGGACGCAGCACCCGACGTGCCGCCCATTCGACCGCGGCCGCGACCACGTCGCGCTCGTCGGCCCAGGGACCGGCGATCTCCTGCGATCCTTCAGGTCCCGGAGGTGCGTCGATGGAGTCCGTCATCCGCATGCACCTCGGACGAGCTCGACGGCGTTCTTCCCGAGGACTCGGTCTGCCTCTGCGCGCGTGAGCCCTCTCGCCAGTAATCGCTCCTCGATGGATCCGAACTGGCCGAAGTCGACCATGACCGGTCTGTAGTTCGCATCCATGTCGGTACCGATGCCGACGTGGTCGGTGCCGATGGCATCGACGAGTCGGATGATCTCGTCGATGAAGTCCTCGAAGGTCTGCGAGGAGACGCCGGCCGGCCAGGCACCGACCAGGCCACCTGCCGATGCAACCGCTCTGGCATGTTCGACGGACACGAGCCGGGCGTGGTCGCGACCGTCGCCGTCGAGGTGGGTGTGGGAGATCATGACCGGCCGGTTCGACTCCTCCAGTACCCCGAGAGTGGTCTCGTAGGTCGCGTGAGCGAGATCGACGAGAAGCCCGATCCGGTTCATCTCCCGGACGAGCTCACGCCCGGCCGGACTGAGGCCACCATGGACCGGCGGCTCGGTCTGCAGGTCGCCGTATTCGTTCTGCCGGTAGTGGACGAGGGTGACCGAACGCACACCTGCGGCATGACACTCCTCCAGGCGTCCCAGGTGACCTTCGACGAAGTCGGCGCCTTCACAGGTGACAAACAGCGAAGTGTCTCCGGTTTCGTGGGCGTCGACGATGTCGTCCGCACGTCGGACGATCGACAGCTGGTGGGAGCGGGCAAGGGCGTCCAGCCCAGAAAGCTGGCGACGGTGATCGGCGTAGGCCTCACCGTCGTGGAATGGCCTCACGGCGTGGAGCCCTCCATCGTCCTTGAACCCCAAGACCCGGAGATCGGCAACGGTGGCGAAACTCACTGCTGCCATGCCTGCGCGGGCGATCTCGGCGACGGACTCGTCGCAGGTGTCCGATCCGAGGACTTCTGTCAGGAAGTCACCTGCATCGAGGCCAGCGAGAAAACACCTACCTGGATGCGCGTGAAGATCAACCCACGGGCCGCGAGTCACCGGCGATGTCGTATCGTTCAAGTTCTGCATCCCATTTCAAACGCGGAGTCGTCCGTGCGGATCCTTCCACAGAATCCACGGCAGAGGACGCGCTGCAACGCGGTCGAGCGCAGTGAGGGCCGCTCAACTCGGTCGCGTCGCCTCGACCCGGAAGATGGCGACACAGTCCCGTTCGAATCCCACTGGGACCCGTCAGCGCAGAGTTCCAACGGAGTGCTTCCCACCGTAGCCAACCCAGCCTCCCGGCTGGGTTGGCTACGACGATGTCACCATCATCGTGTGGGCACGGTGATCGCCTCGGTGGGACAGTTCCGTACGGCTAAGTGGACACGTTCGTCGTCGTCCAGCGGGTCACCGACGACGATGGCCATTCCAGCGTCGTCGAGGTCGAACACCTGGGGTGCCCAGTAGACACAGTTGCCCGACCCCATGCACTTCTCCCGGTCGATGGAGATCTCAACGTTCACCCGGTGCGCCCTCCACGGGCGCGCGCGCTCCCGCCTCGGAGTTCGGCAAGCGGTGACGGCCGGCGGGCCGGATCGCGCGCCCGGGAGGTCCCGGGATCGGCAGCGATGGCCGGCCCGGCGATCGCCAGTGCCCGCCTCGAGCAGGCCGGCATGCCACTTACGACACTCACGGTGTCACCGTCTCCGTATCGCGTCCCGAAACCAGCCGTGTTCCTGGGGTGGCTCCGGTGAGGCGGCCATCATCGACCACGGAGACCCCATTGACGAGAACACGGTGCACCCCGGTGGCCTCGGCGTAGAGGCGCCACGCGCCTCCAGGTAGGTCGCCACGCATCCGCTCGGTCTGATAGCCCACCGTCTCGGGATCGAACACGACGACGTCGGCCCGGTTTCCGTCGACGATGCGACCGCGAGCGGTGAGGCCGTAGAGGCGGGCTGGAACATCGGTGAGCTGATGCACGGCCTCCTCCAAGGAGATGACGCCGAACTCACGCACGCCGTGCGCGAGAAGTGCGGTGGAGTAGATGGCACCGCACATCATGTCGAGGTGGGCGCCAGCATCGGAGCCACCGACGACGGTGCGCGGGTCGACCCAGACCTCGGCTCGAAGCTTCCAGTCCGCTTCCCTCTCGCTCATCCCGCCTGGTCGCAATCCGGTACGAAGTTCATCAGCCAGGACGATGTTGCAAAGGGCGTCGAACGGGTCGGATTCACCGAGCTCGGCCATGGCATCGCCGACCGTGCGTCCCTCGAAGCCTCGGTTGGTAGGGGAGAACGTCTCGATGATCTCGAGCCGGCGCCAGTCGGCCAGGGCCCGCAGCATCCCCGCCTCTTCCGAGGAGGCACCTTCCTTGAGGCGCCAGCGCACCTCCGGGTCTGCCAACGCCTGCATCCGTTCGGCTATGGGAAGGGAAATGGTCGCTCGCCACCCGGGCAGCCCGTCGAGCACGAACCCGGAAAGGAAGGACAGTCGAATCCGCATCGAGTGCGGCAAGGTGAGGGCGATGACCCGTGCGCCCCGTTCGGCGGCGTAGTCCGACGCAGCCAGCTGGCCCTCATGTCCTTTTGGGTTGAGGGACGAAACGGCAAGCACGTTCCAGTTGATGGGCCGATTTCCGGCGAGGGACATGCGCGTGAGCAGGTCCGTCTCCTCGGAGGTGAATCCATTGAGGGAACCGGCGAGGATGCACTCGAGGGTCGTGCCGGGACGATTGCTCACGGCGGTGGCCAGGGCAACCAGTTCTTCGGGATCAGCGCCACGTGACGGCACCGGATCCCCGTTGCCGTCGTGGTGGGTCGGCGCCGTAGAAGTGGAAAATCCCAGCGCACCTGCCTGGCAGGCCTCGGCCACGATGCGGGCCATCGACTCGATCTGACGGACGTTTGCCGATTCGTGGCAGCCATTCCCCATCACCGCTCTCCGGACCGCGGAATGGCCGATGAGGAACCCGGCGTTGATGCCGATCTTGCCGTCGAGGCGGGATACCCAGTCGTCGTAGCTGTTCCAGTCCCAGGCGAGTCCCGCCTCGAGGGCTGCGAGGGGCATCCCCTCGACTCGAGCCATCATCCGCATCAGATAGTCCGCGTGCTCCTCACCGGCCGGGGCAAGAGTAAACCCGCAATTGCCGCCGATGGCGGTGGTAACGCCGTGAAGTGGCGACGGGCTGGCCGTGGGATCCCAGGACAGCTGGGCGTCGTAGTGGGTGTGGATGTCGACGAAGCCGGGTGCCACGACCAGTCCAGTTGCATCGATGACGCCGGGGCTCGCCTCGAGCTGATCGGTGGGGACAAATTGGCCATCGCGGATGCCAACGTCACGGACTTCGCCAGGCTCACCGGTCCCGTCGACGACGTAGCCGCCTCGGATCAAGACGTCGGCCATCGGAAGAGCACCTCTGCATTCTCGTGGGTCAGCTTGGCGATGGTCTGGTCCGGGAGGTGACCGAGTCGTTGGCGCACAAGCGCCTGGGTGTGGGGCCACGTCGAGTCGGCATGGGGGTAGTCGACCTCGAGCATTACGTGATCGGGACCCACACGATCGAGCACGCCATCGAGGGTGCTGGGGTCGTCGATGGTACAGAACCAGAAGTTCCGGGCCAGG
>DAHUZT010000043.1 GCA_027315005.1 Acidimicrobiaceae bacterium
GGGCGACCGGGGCGACCGGGGCGACCGGGGCGACCGGGGCGACCGGGGCGACCGGGGCGACCGGGGCGACCGGGGCGACCGGGGCGACCGGGGCAAATAACCACTGTGCGTGACTAGCATGGTCAATTTATCGCACTATGCGGTCACATATTCATTTACGGTGGTATTGTGCTTGAATAACTACATAGGGTGGTTGTGCAGCGGCGTGCGGCAGGGCGCCCGTCCACCTCGGGCGGTTCCGGGGCATTGGGGTACCTGTTGCGGTGCGGCGCTGGACTGAATCGGAGGGCGGCACGCATGAGAACGGAGCGAAGGTGACGGCCCGATCCGAACAAGCGGAGCCGTTCCTCCGGGGTGTCGTCTACCGGTCGGCTGGTGCTGTGGCCTATCCCAGAGCCAACCCGATCGACACCTCTCGGCTCCCCGGGGATGTGTGGAAAGCGGCTTCGGTCCCCTCCGGTGTGCGACTCGAGCTGGTTGGTGACGCCGAAGCGGTTGACCTGGTCTACCGGACCACTACCGGACAGCTCGGCTACAGGGGCGATGCTGCCGGCATCACCTTTTCGGTCTGGCGGAACGGGCACCTCGTCTGCGAAGAGGACGCCGTGCTGGGCGACGGCATCACGCGCCTCCAGCTCGGAGATGGACGACCCGACAAGCCCGCTGTCATCTACCTGCCCGAAGGCATGCAGCCTGTCGTTTCGTCGATCACCGGCGTCAACGGCGACATCGCACCAGCCCCCACATTGCCCCGCTGGATCGCTTACGGGGATTCGGTCACCCAGGGATGGATCGCGTCGGGTCCGGCCCAGGGCTGGGCGGCCATCGCCGCCCGAAAGGCGCGGCTCGACCTGGTCAACTTCGGCTACGCCTCAGCAGGTAGGGGCGAGATCGTCTCGGCAGAGCACATCGCCGAAATCGATGCCGACGTCGTCTCCATTGCATATGGGACCATGTGCTGGGCCCGAACCCCCCACAGCACGGCAATGGTCGAGGCTGGTCTCCATGCATTCCTCGACGTCGTGCGACAGGGCCACCCGACAACCCCCGTCGTGGTGATGAGCCCGATCCTGCGACCCGATGCCGAGGAGTTGGCCAACCGGCTCGGGGCTTCCCTGAGTGACATCCGAGCCACCATCGAGTCGGTGGTCGAACAACGGATGGACACCGGTGACGACCTCCTCGCCCTCCTGGGCGGCGCCGATATCATTACTGCCGACCATCTCGCCGATGGCATCCATCCCGGCGACGAAGGACACAAGCGCCTGGCCATCGCGGCAGCCAAGGTCCTCACGGCGGTGACGCGGCCGCTCGAGGAACCCGCGACGGCAGGTGACGCAATATCCAAGTCCACCGCAGACCAGATGGACTCCGGCGACTGGTCCGAAGATACCGGCGAGCAGTTGGGCCGGACCGTCTCCAGACCGGAGGCAGCCGCCTCGCACGACCCGACGACGGAACTACCGCGTATGACCGAATTTGTGACCATGGAAACTGGTGGCACCGACCGGGTCGACGGTGCTGACGCCGACCTTTCCGCCGAACTCACCGCGTCCTGAACCCCGGTCGCGGTTCGCCCGCCTACGATGCGGACCCGCGGGGCTTGAGCACCGGCCCACCGGAAGACGACCGCCATCACGAAGCAGGGATCTCAATGGATGCCACCAACCTCATCCAATCGTTCCGTATCGACGGCAAGGTCGCCGTGGTCACCGGAGCCGGGAGTGGAATCGGCCGAGCATGCGCCCTCGCCCTGGCCGGAGCCGGGGCTACCGTTGTCTGCGCCGATGTCGACGCAACGGGAGCGAACCGAACGGCTGCGGCCATCATCGAGGCGGGAGGAAGCAGCTCGGGAGAGAGGATCGACGTCTCCCACCGAGACGAGGTCGAGGTCCTCGCCACGCGGGTGGCAGCCGAGCTCGGAAGCGTCGACGTGTGGTGCAACATCGCCGGCATCATGGTCGAGGGTCCGGTCCTCGACGCGCCCGAAGAGGACTTCGACCGGATCATCGCTATCAATCTGAAGGGCGTCTTCTTCGGCTGCCAGGCTGCCGGCCGGGTGATGACCGCCCAGCCCGGCGGGGGGAGTATCGTCAACGCCTCCTCGGCGGCCGCCGACGCCCCGAGTCCCAACATCGCCTGCTATGCCATCTGCAAGGCGGGCGTGGTGCAGTTGACCAAGTCGATGGCGACCGAGGTGGGTAAGCACAATGTCCGGGTCAATGCCGTGGCTCCCGGCTTCGTTCTCACTGCAATGACCGGCCGGTACTTCGTGCGTCCCGACGGCACGGTCGACGAGGCCATGCGCAACGCTGTTGTGGAGCCAATGCGCAAGCACACCCCGCTCCGTGCCATCGGCGAGCCCGAAGACATCGCCGCCTCCGTGCTCTTCTTGGCCTCGGACGCGGCGCGGTTCATGACCGGTCAGGTGCTCCGGCCGAACGGCGGCGTAGCAATGGTCTGAACGGCAGGGTCTGGACGTCCGGCACCTGACGCACCGTCAGAAGGACGGTACACTGCCCATCATGGCCGATCTGCCCCGGATCATCTCCGTAGACGACCATGTGGTCGAGCCCCCCGCGGTGTGGGTCGACCGCCTCCCCGCCAGGTACCAGGACGACTGCCCCCGGGTCGTCCGAGCCCCAATGGGTGAGATCACCTTCATCGGTGGGAAGCTCACCGTCGTACCCGGTTCTGAGGGATCCCCCACCGACTGGTGGTACTACGAGGACCTGAGACGCCCGCTACTCCGGGTCGACTCGGCGGTCGGTGTCCCCCGCGAGGAGGTCACCATGAAGGGCATCACCTACGAGGACATGCGGACCGGATCCTACGCGGTCAAGCCTCGGCTCGAGGACATGGACACCAACCACCTCGACGCCTCGATCTGCTTCCCCACCTTTCCCCGCTTCTGCGGCCAGACCTTCACCGAGGCGAAGGACAAGGACCTGGCTCTCCTCTGCGTCAGGGCCTACAACGACTGGATGGTCGACGAGTGGTGCGGACCGGACGCAGAAGGACGGCTCATCCCGTTGACCCTCGTACCGCTCTGGGACGCGCAACTGGCTTCCGAGGAGGTTCGGCGCAATGCAGAACGCGGAGTCCGCGCAGTCTGCTTCAGCGAGATCCCCCCGTTCCTCGGACTCCCCTCCGTCCACGACCCTGACCACTACTGGGATCCGTTCTTCAGAGCCTGTGCGGAGACCGGGACGATCGTGAACATGCACATCGGTTCGTCGTCGAAGATGCCCTCGACGTCGGCTGACGCGCCACCTGCCGTCGGCTCCACCCTCACCCATTCGAATGCCACGTATTCGATGGTCGACTTCATGTTCTCGGGCGTACTCGTCCGCTTCCCCGATCTGAAACTGGCCTATGCGGAAGGCCAAATCGGATGGATCCCGTACATTCTCGAGCGGGCCGACACCGTATGGCAGGAGAACCGTGGGTGGGGTGGGGTGGCCGACATCGTCCCTGAACCCCCGTCTACCTACTTCCACCGCCAGATCTACGGTTGCTTCTTCGACGACGCCTTCGGGCTCAAGAACGTGGAGTCGATCGGCGTCGACAACATCACCTACGAGTCTGACTATCCGCACTCGGACTCGACCTGGCCGCGCACCCGGGAGATCGCCGAAGAGCAGATGGGAGCGCTGAGCGACGACCAGGTCTACAAGATCGTCCGGGGAAACGCCATCGAGCTCTACGGTCTCGATCGTACGTAATCGAAGACCCGGCGCCAACTGGCTCGATGGACCTTCGCTTCACCGAGGCCGAGGAGGCCTTCCGCTCCGAACTGCGACGATGGTTGGACGAGACGGTACCGATCCTTCCGGCCAAGCCCGACCCTGCCGACTGGACGGGACGTCGTGTCTACGACACCAACTGGCAGCGGCTGCTCCACCTCGCCGGCTACGCTGGCGTCGACTGGCCCCGTGACGGCGGCGGCCGGGGGTCCTCGCCGGTGGAGGAGCTGATCTTCAAGCAGGAGCTCGAGCGGGCTCATGCCCCCTACGTCGGGGTCAACTTCGTCGGCCTGCTCCATGCCGGTCCGACCATCATCGCCGAGGGAACCTCCGAACAGCGCGGGCGATACCTACCAGCCATCCTGAAGGGCGAGGAGGTTTGGTGCCAGGGCTTCTCCGAGCCCGATGCCGGCAGCGACCTCGCATCACTCCGCACCCGGGCCGTGCGCGACGGGGACGAGTACATCGTCACCGGATCGAAGATCTGGACCTCGCACGCGGAGGTCGCCGACTTCTGCGAGCTGCTCGTCCGGACCGGGGCGGAGGGGAGCGCCCATCGCGGCATCTCGTGGCTCATCCTTCCAATGGACAGTCCCGGATTGGAGGTCAGGCCCCTGGCCACCATCGCCGGGTCGACCGAGTTCGCCGAGCTGTTCCTCGACGGAGTGCGGGTGCCGATTGCCAACAGGGTCGGAGACGAGAACGACGGCTGGAGGGTCACCATGGTCACCTTGAGCTTCGAGCGCGGCACCGCCTTCGTGGGGGACCTGCTCGAAGCGTTCGAGATCCTCGACATGGCCGTCGGCCTGGCCCGTCGGACCGGCAGGTTCGACGACCCGGCGATGCGGCGCACAGCCGGGCACCTGCGGGCCGAGCTCGATGCCCTGTGGGCTTTGACCAGGCGGAACGTCTCCCACGCTTCCCGGGTGGGAATCCCCGGATCCGGTGGCACGACCTTCAAGCTGGCGTACTCGGAGGCCAGGAACCGGCTGGGCGAGTTCACCCTTTCCGTTCTGGGCCGGGCGGGGCTCGCCGCCTCCGACCTCCCGTCGCCCGACGGGGGGGACCCCCTACCGGCCGCCACCTTCGTCGAGGACTGGCTGCGCGGCATCTCGCTCACCATCGCAGCCGGCACTTCGCAGATCCAGCGCAACATCGTGGGCGAGCGCACGCTCGGCTTGCCGAAGGAGCCGCGGTGGACTTCGAGCTGAGCGCGTTCGAGTCGGAGTTGGCCGCCGGCGTCCGCCGTCTCGTCGAACGGCACTTCCCCCTGGAAGCGGTCCGACGGGGTGAGGGAACCGGCTCGGTGGTCAGCCGCGATGGCTGGAGCGCTCTCGGCGACGCCGGCGTGTTCGATCTGTGCCTGGCCGAAGACGTGGGTGGCGTCGGGCTCGGGCTGTGCGAAGCGACCCTCGTCTTCGAGGAGCTGGGCCGTGCACTCGTCCCCGGACCGCTGGTCGCCTCGCACCTGGCGGCGGGCCTGGTTGACGGTGCCGCTGACGGGACGGCTGTGATCGGACTCGTCGAGTGCACCGGGAGGGGCAGCCTCCCACTCGTCGTCGAGCATCTCGCCGACCTCGATGCACTCCTGGTCCTGTCCGATGAGGGGATCTCCGCGCACGAACCGAGCTCGATCGCGGCCCGGGAGCTCGATCGGCCGATGGACCCGCTGACCCCGGTCTTCCTCGTCGAGGAGCTGCCGGCAGGGACCCCGGTGGCGGGCAGTGACAGCGCAGCCTGGTGGAGACGCGACGGAGCCGTGCTCACCGCTGCGTTTCAGGTCGGGATGGCCGCATGGTCCACCGACCTCGCCGTCTCCTATGCCAAGGAACGCCACCAGTTCGGCCGTCCCATCGGCAGCTTCCAGGCGATCAAACACATCTGTGCCGACATGACCGTCCGCACCGAGGTGGCCCGATGCTCGGTGCAGGCAGCCGCCCTCACCGTCGACCAACCCGACGTGGGCGATCCCCTCTCTGCCGCGGCGGGGGCAAAGCTCCTGGCCGACGAGGCCGCCATCGAAAACGGCCGGGCGTGCATCCAGGTCCACGGGGGCATGGGGTTCACCTGGGAGGTCCCCGCCCATCTCGCCTACAAGCGAGCCCGTGTACTGGCATCGGTCTTCGGCAACGCCGACGAGCTGGCCGAGTGCCTTGCGCGGTCGCTCGAAGAACCTCGGGACGGTGACCGGCACCGGTCGTCGGACCGATGACCGGTCCGATCCGAGGTCACTAGGGTGAGCCGATGACAACGTCTCCGATCCTTCCGCCCGACGACGTCGTCACCGTCCTGCCCGACGATCGCATGGTCTTCGGCATGCAGCTCCCGATCCAATCGCAGTCGACCCTCTACGTAGAAGAGTGGGAGCGGTCGGCTGGACCCGATGAGCTGGCCCGGGTGGCGCTCGCCTGCGAGGCGGCCGGGTTCTTCTACGTGGGGGTATGCGACCACACGGTCATTCCCGGCCGCCTGGCTCCGGCCATGGGAACCACCTGGTACGACACCGTCGCCACACTTGGCTGGCTCGCTGCGGTGACCACGACGATCCGTCTGCTCTCCCACATCTACGTGGTCGCGCTCCGGCACCCCTTGCGATCGGCCAAGGAATTCGCCACCTTGGACAAGTTGTCGAACGGCCGAATCATCTGCGGCGTGGGGGCTGGCCACGTCCCCGAGGAATTCGAGGCGATCGGCCTCGCATTCGCTACGAGGGGTGCCGCCACCGACGAGGCAATCGCCGGTCTGGCCGCCGGGCTCAACCGTGAGTTCCCCGATCTCCCCGGTCCCCGTTGGGCCGCGTCTGGGCTCGGGCTCGGACCCCGGCCCATCCAGTCCCCCCGTCCGCCCATCTGGGTGGGCGGGTCGTCCCCGGCGGCGCTCCGCCGGGCTGCCCGGTTCGCCGACGGCTGGCTGCCTCAGTCCCTCGGACCGAACGTGGAGTTGCTCGCCACACTGCGCCGTCTAAGGGACGAATGGCGCGAGGGCGCCCCCCTCGACATCGGAGCGATCGCCAACTCGTGCCACGTCGGTACGGCCCCCTCCTCCTTCGAGCTCCCACCCGGCACCGTGTGCGGGCCGGCCGAGCAGGTGGCCGAATCGATGTTGCCGTTCGCCGAAGCCGGGGTCGGACAGGTCCAGGTGCGCTTCCCGGCTCGAACCGTCGACGAGTTGTGCGATCAGATCGCCGCCTTCGGATCCGAGGTGCTCCCGCTCCTCTCTGGCTGAGCAGAAGGATCGTCCACCTCCAGGCGGGGACATCCGATCACGGAGACGGCGAACCCCGCACCGTCGTGGTGGGAAAGCCGCCTCCAACCGATCCGGCACGCGTCGTGGTGGTGACCGAGGTGCCGACCGTGGTGGTCGTGGTGGAGACCGGACGGCTGGTCGTGGTGGAGGAGCGGACCGTGGTGGTCGTGGTGGAGGTCGTCGGGGGTAGCGATGTCGTCGTGGTGGTCGTGGTGGTGACTGGAGCGGGGATGACGCCGGGAAGGACCGAACCACTGGACGTGTCGGTCGCCTTCACACTCGATGCCGGGGGGTAGAAGCCCATCAACGTCGCGAACCCTGCGAACGCCACCGCCATCAACAAGGTGGATCGACGAATCGGAACCCGGGTGTGCAGTGGGACGGACATGAACCCCACCAGCGGAGAGCGCTGGACCTCGAGTCTGCGCCGGCCCAAGCGCTTCCCGGTGGAGGCCACGGGCACCTCCTCACCCGCGGACCCGGTTCGCCCCGTCTCCTCGTCGCCCGCTCCTTCGGTGCGACCGCCGGTCATCACCCGCCCCCGGTAGCGCTGTCGTCGATGGTTGGCGACTCCACACCCGCCTCGCTCAACGCGATGGCCGCCCGCAGCCGGATCTCCCGGGCCACTTCGAACTGCCGCCCCGGCAACGTCCGGGCGATGAGCCGAAGCTGCACGTATCCCACGCTGATCGTCTCGACCCCGGCGACGACAGGTTCACCGAGGAACAGGGTGCTCCACTGCGGTTCGGCCGCCATCTGGGCCACCACCTCCTTGAGGCGCGACGTGGCCCGCTCGAGGTCCTCGGTAACCGGAACCGGCACATCGATCACCGCCCGAGACCAGTCCTTCGACAGGTTCGTGACCTGGCGTAGGGCGCTGTTCGGGACCACGACCAACTCCCCTTGCGCAGTCCGGAGCTTCGTCACTCGGAGCGTGAGCTCCTCGACCGTTCCGGAGATCCCGGCCACCTGTCCGGGAACCGAGAGCTGAATGACATCGCCGAACGCGAACTGGTGCTCGGCGAACAGGAAGAAGCCAGCCAGAAGGTCACCAACCATCTGCTGGGCACCGAACCCGAGACCGATGCCGATCACGGTGGCCGGAGCCACGAGAGTGGTCAACGGGATCCCCAGGCGGTCGAAGGCGACCACGAAGGCGACGAAGAAGGTCAACGCCACGACCGACCACTCGACCGCCTCGCTGACCGCCCGCGAGCGCTTCAGGCTCTCCGAGGCAATGGCGTCCGACTCGATCTGCCTGCGGATCTGCTCATCCAGCCACCGCCTCCGACGCGCTCCCACCCAGTGGGCGAAGCGCACGAGGAGCCCGGCTCCGAGCAGGAGCACGACCACCGGGAGGAGATTGTCTCGGAGCCAGGTGATGTGGATGCCCGGAACCTACCATCGCCCGGCCGGCCGGTGGCACGACGGCGCCGGGGACCGAGGGACTCCATCGTCTTGCCCACGCCCCGGCCGAGCGACGTAAGCTGACGCCCTGTCAGGTCCACTCGTCGCCGGTTCGGGCCGGTGGAGGGAAGCCGAACCCGACGGATTCTCGACCTCGACGGACAAGCCCGATGGAGGGGATGTCGCCATGCTCGACTACGTGGTCCGAAACGGTCTGGTCGTCGACGGCACCGGGACACCGGGCCGTCGGGCCGATGTGGGCATACGGGACGGCAGGATCGTAGCGGTCGGCCGGCTCGATGAGACCGGTGCGATCGAGCTCGATGCCGACGGGCTGGTCGTCGCCCCGGGGATCATTGATCCACACACCCATTACGACGCCCAGTTCTTCTGGGACCCTACGGCCTCGCCCTCCAACCTCCACGGTGTGACCACCGTCGTCGCCGGCAATTGTGGCTTCACATTGGCCCCCATCAAGGAGCGGGACCACGACTACATCCGTCGGATGATGGCCAGGGTCGAGGGAATGCCGCTCGGAGCTCTCGAGCACGGTTTGCCGTGGGACTGGACGAGCTTCGGGGAGTATCTCGACCGCCTCGAGGGCAACCTCGGTGTCAACGCCGGGTTCCTGGTCGGCCACTGTGCGCTGCGACGCTGGGTCATGGGTGCGGAGCGAGGTGGCGAGGTGGCAGACGACGGAGAGATAGCAGCCATGACCCAACTGCTGGCGGAGTCGATCGAAGCGGGTGGTCTCGGCTTCTCCTCCACGCAGTCGCGCACCCACTCCGACGGCGATGGCCAGCCCATATCATCGCGCTACGCGGACAGGAGAGAGATGGTGGCTCTCTGCGAGGTGGTGCGCGACCACGACGGCACCACTCTGGAGTACATCACGAACGGATGCCTCGACACCTTCTCCGACGACGAAATCGATCTGATGGTGACCATGACCTCGACCGCTCGGCGCCCGCTCAACTGGAACCTCCTCACGGTCGACTCGCGCACCCCCGAGAAGACGGCTCGTCAGCTCGAAGCGTCCAAGAGGGCTGCCGAGGTCGGCGGGCGGATCGTCGCCCTCACCATGCCGACTCTGGTTCCGATGAACATGAGCTTTCGGAACCACTGCGCCCTCTTCCTCATCCCGGGATGGGGCGACGTCATGGGTCTTCCCGTGGAGGAACGGATCGAGCAGCTCCGCGATCCGGAAGTCCGGGCCCGGCTGGACGATCTGGCGCATTCGAAGGACGCCGGGGTGTTCCGCCGCCTGGCCAACTGGTCGAACTACATCATCGGCGACACCTACGCTCCGGAAAACGCCGGAATGCGTTGGCGCGATGTCGGATCGATCGCAGACGAACAGGGGAAGCCTCCGTTCGACGCTCTGTGCGACCTGGTCATCGACGATGAGCTGCGGACCGTGCTCTGGCCCAAGGCCTCTGACGGCGACGACCTCTCGTGGCAAGCGCGGGTGGACGTCTGGAATGACCCCGGGGCGATGCTGGGAGGCTCGGATGCCGGAGCGCACCTCGATCGCATGTGCGGCTCCAACTATCCGACCTCGTTCCTCGGCGACTGTCTGCATCGGCGCAGGCTCGTTTCGATCGAACGTGCGGTCCAGCTCATGACCGACGCTCCAGCCCAGTTGTTCGGCCTGTTCGACCGGGGCAGGGTCACCGAGGGGTACCGGGCGGACCTGTTCGTGTTCGACCCGGAGACGGTGGGTTCGGAACCGGCCAAGCTGGTGAACGATCTGCCAGGCGACTGCCCCCGGCTGTTCGCCTCGGCCACCGGTGTGGTGAGGGTGTTGGTCAACGGCGTCGAGACCATCGTCGATGGCACGCCCACCGGAAAGCTCCCTGGAACCCTGCTGCGATCCGGAAGGGACACGATCACCGTCGACCCCGGAGACCGCCGGGCGACAACCACCAACCGGCGCTGAAGCGCCTCGACCGTCGCCGGAACGGCACCGGGAAAGGGGACCCATGATGGGTACGAGCAGGATCAAGGACGAGACCCGCCTTCTCATCGGTGGCACATGGACGGAGGCCGGAGGAGGGACCTACGACATCATCAATCCCGCAACCGAGGAGGTGGTAGGCCAGGCACCCAACGCCTCGGTCGGCGATGCCGCAGCCGCCGCAGCCGCCGCCCGTGCCGCCCTTCCGGCGTGGTCGGCGATGCCCAGCGAATCGCGGTTGGCCCTGCTGAAGGCGGCCGCCGCGGCCATCCGTTCCAAGAATGAGGAGCTGGTTCCTCTGGTCATCGCCGAGACAGGTGCCACCGCAGCCGTCGGTTCGCGCATGCAGGTACCGGTATGCGCCGACCGGTTCGAGCGTTACTCGCGGGACTTCCGACACGTCCAGGAGGCGATGCTTCCTCCGGTCGTCACTGCAACCACTCCCCTCGCACCCGGTGGTCTGATCAGCGCACTCGCCTACCGCCAGCCGGTCGGTGTGGTCACTGCCATAGCCAGCTACAACTTTCCTCTGACCAACATGGCCGGCAAGATCGCTCCCGCGCTGGCGATGGGCAACACGGTCATCATGAAGCCGGCGCCGCAGGACCCGCTCGCCGTGGTGGAGCTGGCCCGAGTGCTCGACGAGATCGGCTTCCCTCCAGGCGTGGTGAATCTGATCTGCTCGGCCGATTCCGAGCCGGCTGCAGAGCTGACCACGTCGCCCGACGTCGACATGGTCTCGTTCACCGGATCCACGGCCGTCGGTCAGCAGATCGCGGCGGCCGGTGCCCCATCGATGAAGCGGATGCTGATGGAGCTCGGAGGCAAGGGCGCGGCGGTGGTGTTCGAGGACGCCGACCTGAAGGCGGCGGTCACCGCCATCGGATCGACGTGGGCCTTCCATTCGGGTCAGATCTGCACCGCGCCCACCAGGGCGGTCGTGCACCGGAGCCTGTTCGAACAGGTGGTCGCCGGGCTCACCACCTTCGCCGGACGCCTCCGGGTGGGTGATCCGACCGAGCTCGACACGATGGTCGGACCGCTCATCTCGGCCACTCATCAGAGCCGGGTACTCGACCACATCGACGTCGGGAGGAGACAGGGGGAGATCGTCCTCGGCGGCGGCCGTCCCGAGCACCTGCGCACCGGGTACTACGTGGAGCCCACGCTCATCACCGGAAGCAATGACATGGAGTCGGCCCGACAGGAGATCTTCGGACCGGTGGTGGTGGCCATCCCCTTCGACGACGAAGAGGAAGGGATCGCCATCGCCAACGACTCCGACTTCGGCCTCTACGACTACGTTTTCTCCGGCGACACGGCACGCGCATTCCGGGTAGCGAAGCGCCTCCGAGCCGGCCACGTCGGGATCAACACCGCTCAGCGCAATATGGACGCCCCTTTCGGAGGCTTCAAGAGGAGCGGGATCGGCCGGGACGGTGGCGACTACAGCCTCGAGGCCTATTCGGAGCTGCAGTCCATCATCTGGGCGGGCTGAGGACGTACCCTCCTCGTGCGCGCGTCGAGTACAACAGGAGTGTGCCGGTTCCTGTCCCAGCGTCCATTCCCGCTTCATTCACCGCGACCGCCGGGAGGGTGAGCAACTGGGGCCGGTGGGGAGACGACGACCAACTCGGCACCCTCAACCTGATCGACAGGGAGGCCCGCCGGCGCGCCGTGGCTTCCGTTCGGGACGGCACACCCCTCGCGCTGGGCCTGCCGCTGTCCTCGGCCGAAGGAATCCAGTTGGGTTTCATCGAGGGTCGGGTCAATCCAGAGCTCACCATGATCTGTGTCAACAGCCCGCTGAGCCCCGATCCGGCCTGGATCTCGTCCTCGGAGGAGGCGGTCTCCCTCGCCACCCAGTGCGCGACCCATTGGGACGGATTGGCCCACGTGTCCTACGGATCAGGCCCCGACGGTCCCAGCCTCTACAACGGGTGGCCGGCGTCGGTGGTGACCTCCGAGGGTGCGACGCGCCTAGGGATCCACCTGGTGAGGACCCTGGTGTCGCGGGGTGTGCTGTTGGACCTCCCTCGGACCAAGGGGACCGAGATCCTCGAGGCGGGCTATCCGATCACGTCCGACGACCTCGACGAGGCCTGCCACCGGGCCGGCGTCGAGATCGAGCCGGGAGACGTGGTCCTCGTCCGCACCGGTCAGTCGGCCCACCTGGCGCTGCCGGGACGCCCCGGACTGGGGGGGGCGCCGCCGGTGCGCGATCTCACCGCCTACACCTGGCCGGCCCCTGGACTGACCGTGGACACCGCCGAGTGGTTCCACCAACACGACGTGGCCGCCGTCGCCACCGACACGATGGTGCTCGAGGTGTACCCGTGCGAGGACGAGTCCCTCTACCTCCCCGTGCACCTGCTCCACCTGGTCGAGATGGGGATGACCCAGGGCCAGAACTGGTTCCTCGACGAACTGGCCGATGCGTGTGCGGCCGACGGCCGGTACACCTTCCTGCTCGACGCGACGCCCCTGCCGTTCACCAACGCCACCGGGAGTCCCCTCAATCCGGTGGCGTTGCGCTGATCCGACCGGGCAGGGTCACCGGACCGGAGCATGGACCTGGGCGGATCGGGCCTCGGCCGCTCCCCCACCGACCACCGGTCCCGTCCGAGGCGGCGGGGGCATCGCTCCGGGGACCTCGGCGCCGGGAGGGGCAGGGCGGCCGGTGACGGACCAGTGCACCAGCCGTGCCTGGCTGTCGACCAGGGATGCCGTGCGGATCCCCCAGAACTCGAACCCGTACCGGTGCCCGGCGACCTGGGCCAGCATCGCGATCAGGGTGCCTGCCGTCGCCATCGGATCGGACCCGGCCGGGGAGCCACTTCCCGGCGCCACGGTGGCGATGACCCGCGCCAGGGTGACGGTCACGGTGTTGAGGGCCCTGACTCGCAGTCCCTGGAAGCGCAGGTCGCCCTCCACCGTGGTCAGCTCGACCACCCGGAGGACGGCACGGTTCCGCTCCCAGTAGGCCATGAACCCCCGGACCACAGCGAGTGCCGTGTCCCAGCTCGCCCCTTCCGACCAGTCGCCGTCAACCAGGTCCGTCAACGCGCCCACTCCTTCGACGAGCTCCTCCGCCAGCACGGTGATCACCGATTCCACGTTCTCGAAGTACTGGTAGAAGGTGGCCGGGGAGGTCCCCGCGCACCGGGCGATGTCGGTCACCTTGATCGACCGCCACGGGGTCGCAACCAGGAGTTCCGCAGTGCACTCGAGCAGTCGCTGACGGGTGGCACGGCCGCGACGGCCCGGCACCCGTCCGTCGGTGGTGGCGATGGGTTCCGGATCGTCGGCTGCGGGCATGGCGGCGCCCATGGTACCGATGGGCGGCCCGGGTGACCGGGGGTCGACCTTCGACATCGGAGATCACCCCCCCGGTCGGTCCCCGAGGTCGAAAGGGCCAAATTCCGTCGCCGACTAGGGTGAACAGTCATGGTGAACCGTCCGGGGCCTCGCTCACTCACTCGGGCCCAGCAGGCCAGGCGCCAGCGCGTCCTCGACGCGGCCATGGCCTTGGCCTTGGAAGGTGGCTACGAGGCGGTGCAGATGCGCGACGTCGCCGCACGGGCCGATGTGGCCATGGGAACGGTTTACCGGTACTTCACGAGCAAGGACCACCTGCTGGCAGCTTCGCTCGTCTACTGGGTGGGGCAGCTCGACGCCCGGTTGGCACAGGTTCCGGCTGAGGGATCCTCTGCGGCGGAACGGGTCATCGAGGCCCTCGACCGTGCTCTCCGGTCCATGGCCCGACAGCCCCGCCTGGTCGGTGCCGTCTTCACCGCCCTCGCCTCGCCCGATGCCGCCGCGATCGAATGCCAACAGCAGGTCTCCGTGCTCATGGAGGGAATCATCACCCGGGCGATCGGTAACCCCCAGCCTTCGGACTTGAGCGATCGGGCCCGCATCCTCGGACACGTCTGGTACTCGGCCCTGGTCGGTTGGGTGAACGGCTGGAGCAACATGAACCGCGTCCACGACGAGTTGGTGGTGGCCATCGGTCTGCTCCTTCCGAGCGATGTCTACGCAGAGGTCTGACCCTCCGCCGCCTGGGGCCGGCGGCGTGCCCGGGGCCCGCCAGGTGGGAGTCCATTCACCGAGGATCCCACCGGGGTAGCGTCTGTCATGCCTGCAGCCATCGAGGTCCGCGGCTTGTGCAAACAATTCGGCACGGTCAAGGCCGTGGTCGACCTCGACTTCGAGGTCTCCTCTGGCCGGGTGACCGGGTTCCTCGGGCCGAACGGATCGGGCAAGACGACGACACTACGGATCCTCCTCGGTCTGGTGTCGAGCAACGCCGGCGTGGCCACGTTCAACGGTCGGCGCTACCTCGACCTCGATGATCCCGTCCACCACGTGGGTTCCGTGCTCGAAGCCACCAGCTTCCATCCCACTCGGCGGGCCGAGGACCACCTGAAGACGGTGGCGCTCGCCGCCGGCATCCCGGCCGGCCGGGTGGCCGAAACGCTCGAACTGGTGGGCCTTTCCGACGTGGCCAGGCGTCGGGTCGGGAAGTTCTCCCTCGGGATGCGCCAGCGGCTGCAGCTGGCCACGGCCCTCCTCGGCGATCCCGAGGTGCTGATCCTCGACGAGCCGTCCAACGGGCTCGATCCCCAGGGGATCCAATGGCTGCGGTCCTTCATCCGGCACCAGGCCTCGCTCGGGCACGCCGTGCTCGTCTCGTCCCATCTCCTGGCCGAGATGGAAGAGACGGTGGACGACGTGGTCATCGTCTCCCAGGGGAGACTCGTGCTCCAGACCACGCTTCTCGACCTCGCCAACCGGTCCGGATCGAGCTCGGGCCTGCGGATCCGCTCACCCGAGCTCGACCGCCTGGGCTCGCTGCTCGAGGGCATACCGGTGGCCTACCGCCAGGTGGCATCCGACACCCTGGTCATCGACCGGGCCACGCCGGAGTGGTTCGGGCCGTTCGCCGCCAAGAACCAGATCGTGCTGTACGAGGTCACCCACGAGAGAAGCAGCCTGGAAGACGTGTTCCTCGACCTCACCCAGGGGTACGAGGCCCCGGTTCCGGGAGCGCCAGCATGATCGCCTCCATCCGGTCGGAGTGGTTGAAGCTGCGGACGACGGCCGTACCCTGGGTGCTGGCGGTCATCGCCGCCGCGGTCACCGGCCTGCTGATCGTGACGGTCTTCGTCAACGGCGGCAGAGGTCCGGCTGGCGGTCCGGGCGGCGGTCCGGACCAACGGCTGGGCACGGGAGCGGTTCTCCACACGACCCAGCAGCTCCGAAACCTGGCCGGCGCCGGTATCTCCGCCGATCTCTTCGCGCTGTTGCTCGGCGTGCTCTGCGTCACCACCGAGTTCAGACACAAGACGGTCACGCTGTCGCTGCTGGTCAATCCGCACCGGCCACGCATGGTGGCGGCCAAGATCGTGACCACGGCCCTGCTCAGCATCGTCCTCGCGGTCATCCTCTTGGCCGTAACGGTCACCGGCGGGGGCATCGCCCTTTCGGCCCAGGGAGGTTCGTTCACCAACCTGCTCCACCAGGTGCCCGCAGTAGCTCCGGGGATGATCGTCGTCTTCGCCTTGTTCGGCGTCCTCGGGGTGGGCGTGGGCTCACTGATCACCAACCAGGTCGCCGCCCTCATCGTGTGCCTCGGGTGGTTCCTCATCGTGGAACAGATCATCCAGGGAATCTGGAACGGCACCACCCGATGGCTGCCGACGGGAGCCGCGGCGGCCGCTGCCAACGTGACCCGTGGCCGCGGCGTGCACGTCGCCCTTTTCAACTGGTGGGAGGGATCACTGCTCATGTTGGCCTACGGGCTCGCATTCGCCTTCCTCGGCTCGGCCATCCTGATGCGGCGCGACGTCACCTGATCCGGTGCCGCGCAACATGCCTCGGTACCTCTGATCACCGAACCCCGGGGTGCGATTCGCCGCGGCGCTGCCTGTGTGGCTGACGCCGCTATGGACTCGGTGCTTTGCGTCGACCTATTGCCACGCCACGCCCGGTGGTCTAGACAGTTCACCGAAATCCTGTCCCGCGGTCGGGTCGGTCCATGAAGGAGCGCTGTGTCCGTGCGTCACGACAGTCTCATCCAACGACGACGATCCGGCCGTGGGCAGCCCGCCGGTCTCGACCGGCGGTGGTGGACGCTGATCGCGGTCTGCGCGGGCACCTTCATGTTGCTGCTCGACTTGACCGTGGTGAATGTTGCCCTTCCGGACATCCAGCTTTCGCTTCATTCGTCGTTCTCGGACCTGCAGTGGGTCATCGACGCCTACACCTTGACACTGGCCGCCTTCCTCCTCACCGCCGGGGTGACCGGGGACATCTTCGGACGCCGCCGGATCTTCGCCGGCGGCTTGGCAGTGTTCTCCTTGTCTTCACTGGCCTGCGGCCTCTCGGTCTCCCCGGTGATGCTCAACCTCGCCCGGGGAGCACAGGGAATCGGTGGCGCCATCATGTTCGCCACCTCACTCGCCCTGATCGCACAGGCGTTCTCCGGAAGAGAGATCGGCACCGCCATCGGCGTCTACGGTGCGGTCATCGGCGGCGCGGTGGCCATCGGCCCGCTGGTCGGCGGAGCCATAACGAGCGGACTGGGTTGGCGTTGGATCTTCTTCCTCAACATCCCGATCGGGTTGATGGCCATCGTCATCACCCTGGCCAAGGTCGAGAACCTCAGGCAACCGAATACCAGGCGCATCGACTGGGCCGGATTCATCACCTTCTCCCTCTTCTTGTTCCTCCTCGTCTACGCCCTCGTGCAGGGCAATGCACGAGGTTGGGAGAGCCCGATCATCGTGGGCTCCTTCACGGCCGCTGCGATGTTCCTGTTCGCCTTCGTCGTCACCGAGTGGCGCCTGGAGGATCCGATGCTCGACCTCGGGCTGTTCAGGAAGCCGGCCATGATCGGTATCGTCATCGTCGCCTTCGCCCTCGGCGCGTCCATCTTCTCGATGTTCTTGTACATGACCCTCTACCTTCAGGAGGTGCTGGGCTACGGTCCGCTCGCCGCCGGTGTGCGGCTGTTGCCGCTCACCGTCCTCGCCTTCGTGGCCGCGCCCTTCGCCGGCAAGCTGACCTGGAAGGTCTCCGTACGGCTCCTCTTGACCCTCGGACTCGGGCTGATCGCGCTCGGGGCGCACATCACCCACGTCGATCCCTCGTCACCCTGGACGGCTCTGGTGGCGGGGTTCGTGCTCTGCGGCATCGGCATCGGCATCGCCAACCCGGTCGTGGCAGGTGCCACGGTCATGACGGTGCGGCCCGAACGGGCCGGCATGGCCTCCGGCGTATCCAACTCGGCCCGGCAGGTAGGGATCGCCACCGGGGTGGCCGCCCTCGGAGCCGTGTACCTGAGCCAGGTCACCACCTCCACCGCTTCGGCACTTGCGGCGACGCCCACCGGCAGGCTCATCCTCCACCGGGGCGGATCGCAGCTCACCCGGGCAGTCTCCATGGGTGGGGTCAGGGAGGCCGCCGCCACCATCCCACCGGCCGCCCGGCGCGCGCTCTTCGACGCCTACCGGATCGGCTTCACCTCGACGTTCAACCACCTGCTCGACATCGCAACCGTGGTGGCCCTGGTGGGTGCTCTGGCCTCGATGATCCTGGTCCGCCAGCGCGACTTCGACGCCGGAGTTGGCGATACCGCGACGACCGCCACCGGGCCCGGCACGGTCGAACCGGTGGGGGCGTCGGACCTGGCGATCGCTCCGCCCGCCCGGGTAGGGGCACCGGAGGGGACCAGGCCGATGAGAGCAGCGGCGCCGATTGCGGTGCCCGAGCTCGACGATGCCGGGATCGTCACCGAAGAGGAACCTCTCTTCGAGACGGCGCAGGAACGGGACATGATCGCCGCCGGGCGTCCTCCCTCCGGCTCCGTGATCTGAGGGATCCGGTTCCAGGCCCCCGACCCGCACAGAGCAGAAGGTCCGCAAGCACCTCGGGGGAGCTCGAGCGGTGGGCGAACCCCGACACCCGAGGTGCCGAGCGGCTCGGGTCCCGTCCGCCACACCGCCTATGGTTCTTCGCCACCGCCCCTTCAGACGAAGTCGCCACTGCGAGGAGAACCACATGAGAACACGACTCACCGAAATCCTCGGCGTCGAGCATCCGGTGATGCTGGCCGGCATGGGGGGCGTCTCGTACGCTTCCCTGGTGGCGGCCGTGTCCGAGGCGGGAGGTTTCGGATGCCTCGGTGCTTCGACGATGAGCCCCGAACGCATGGTGTCCGAGATGGCCGCCGTCCGCGCCGAGACCGCCAAACCGTTCGGTGTCGACCTGCTCACCGCCATGCCAGGAGATCTCGTCGCCCAGGTCGAACAGCTCATCGAAGGAGAAGCGGCGGTCTTCGTGGCAGGACTCGGCGTGCCCTCCGCAGTGGTCGACCTGTGCCACCGCCACGGTGTGCTGGTGGTCAACATGTGCGGAAAGGTCGATCATGCCCGGCGAGCCCGGGACGCAGGGTGTGATCTCGTCGTCGCACAGGGCACCGAGGCCGGAGGACACACCGGGCTGGTCGCCACCATGCCCCTGGTTCCCCAGATCGTGGACGCGGTGGGATCAGACGTTCCCGTCGTTGCCGCCGGCGGGATCTTCGACGGACGGGGTCTGGTCGCCGCACTGGCACTCGGGGCGGAAGGGGTCTGGGTGGGTACCCGCTTCATCGCCACCCAGGAAGCGAGGGCAGTACCCGGCTACAAGGACGCTCTGGTGCGCACCGGAGAGGACGGCACCACCGTGAGTCGGGCCTTTTCCGGAAAGACGATGCGCGTCCTGCGCAACCGGTACACGGACTTTTTCGACACGCATCCAGACGAGCTCCGCCCATTCCCGGAGCAGCTCGGCCGATCGATGTCGGACGGCGCCTTTCACCTCGGCGGTGGCGAGGACACCACCGACATCGATCCCGAACACGAGTGCTACCCCGCGGGCCAGGGTGTCGGTGCTATCCGGACCCTGATGCCGGCAGCCACCGTCATCCACCAGATGGTCGGGGAGGCCGAACGGATCCTGACCGGGCTCACGCGGTTCTCAGATGGCTGATGCGGCGGTGATCGATCAATCGCCGGCGAGGACGGAACGATCCCCGTCCCGCAGGCCTGTGATCAATCGCCGGTAAGCCCCGGCCGAGTCGTCGCCGAGCGCGTCGGTAGCCATCCATCGGGCCCCGATGTCGCCACGGTTCCGCTCGATGCCGTACAGACCGAACCGTGGCTCGTAGCTCCCCCACTCGTAGTTGTCCACCAGCGACCAGTGCCAGTAACCCTCGACTGGCACGCCGGCGTCGATCGCCGCCATCACCGCAGCGAGGTGCCGGCGCAGGTAGCGGCAGCGATCCCATCCATCGACACGCGGGTAGGAACGGCCGTTGTGCACACGACTGCACATGCCGTTCTCAACGATCCAGACGGGAAGGCCGGGTGCCAACGCACTCGAGTCGCCGAGCCACCTGGTCAAGTGATCGGGCTCTGGCAGGTCGTCCCACAGCTGGCGCACCGGTTGCAGGCTACGCCCGCCCGACGTCCGGTGACCCGGCGACCGGAAGTGCCGGCTGGCCACCGGGTCGTACCAGTCCAGGGACAGTACATCCAGCGTTCGCTCGACAGGGCTCTCGTAGATGGCCTCCAGCGCGCGGCCGATCGGGACACCGCTGCCGATCATCCCGGGACGGCCTCCGGTTCCGGACAGGTACGGCGACAGGAGGGAGCTCGTACGGCGGAGGACGGTTTCGAGAGCATTCGACCATCGATCGGCCATCGACGGGGTGGGGCGCCACGGCATGGGGCGACTCGAGGCGGCTCCGGCCGACGGGGGCCACGCGGGCTCCAGCCGGTCGTGGAGCCGGCGTCGCTCATCGAGCCAGTCGGGTATCTCCCGCCGTCGGACACCCGCACCCCGGGACAGCAGCAGGTCGGTGAGCATCCGGTCGTACTCGTAGACGCTGACGCAGCTGTTATTGGTCGTGACCCGGGCGTCAGGCCTTGCCCGGTGGACGGCCTCGTAGGCGAGGACATGAGCGGCCAGAAGATGGTCGAGAGCCATCGCCACGTCGCCAACGGCAAACACACGACCGGGAGGGAACGTACCGAGAAGCCACGACTCCATGGCCAGAACGTTGATCTCGTTGATGGTCACCCAGTGACGGACCGAGGGAGCAAGCGCGTCGGCCACGATGCCGGCGTACGCTCCGAATCGGCTCGGCGAGTCTGGGCGGAGCCAGAAATCGACTCCAAGACGATCCGGGTGCGTGAAGTGATGGAGCGTCACGAGCGGGACCAGTGCACGCTCGTGACAGGCGTCGACGATCTTCCGGTACCGGTCGAGGGCACTCCGGTCGACCGATCCCTCCTCAGGACAGATCCGAGTCCATTCGACACCCAGGCGGAAGCTGTCGCAGCCGATGGCCGCCGCCCTGTCGAGCGCCTCCTCCGGGCGGTTCCAGAAGCCGACGGCATTGCCCGACGGCACGACGCGGCCGGCAGTCTCCCACTCGAACCAGTTGTTCGCCGGTTCGCCGGGCCCGTTGAACCCCCCTTCGACCTGGAACCCGGCGGTGGCCACACCGAAGAGGAAGTCCCCCGGGAGGGGCGAGCCGGGAGTGGTGGGCGGATCGTTGGCCAGGCGCATGGATTGGCGATGGTAGCTTGCGCCCCCGTGAGCAGTAGGCAAGAGCGGCCGCGCGAGTGCGCTCGCCGACTAGGAGACCGTCGTCGGATCTCCACCCAGGACAGGCACCCACAACACAACCGCCCATGACCACCGATCCCGAGCGCATCCCCGTCGTCATCGCCTCGGGCGAATCGATCGAGCGCAGTGAACTGGTCACCCCGATCGACCTGATGGAGCGGGCGTGTGAGAGCGCCTTGGAGGAGGCTCCGCTCCTCCGCGACGGTGTCGAGCGGATCTCGGTGGTGAACATCCTTTCGCGGTCGGTGCCGGCCCCGGCCACCGCCCTCGCCGAACGGCTTGGCCTGCGGCCACGCCGATGCGAGGTCACCACCATCGGTGGGAACTCGCCCCAATGGCTGGTGACCCGGGCTGCCTCAGACATCGCCTCGGGGAGCCTGTCATCGACCGTCATCGCCGGGGCCGAATCCATACGCTCCGCCCGGGCCCGTCGGACCGCGCGTCGGCGCTCCTCGGGGCGGAGACCCCTACACGGCCGACCAGCCGACCGGCACGACGAGGAGGTGGCACCGCCGGAGGCACCGGCCGACCCCGTTGTCGGCGATGCCCTCCCCGGAGTCGGGCCGGCCGAGACCGCGATCGGGCTGGTGCTGCCCGTGCATATCTATCCGATGTTCGAGAGCGTTCTGGCGGACCGGGCCGGGCACCGAGCGGCGGAGCACCGCCAGGCACTCGGTTCCCTGCTCGCGCCGTTCACCGAAGTGGCATCCCGCAATCCCTTTGCCTGGTTCACCGACAGGCTCTCGCCCGAAGCCATCGCAACACCCGCCGCCAACAACCGCATCGTGAGCGAGCCGTACACGAAGCGGATGACCGCGTTCCTCGGATCGGACCAGGGGGCCGCTTTGATCGTCTGCTCGCTGGCCGCTGCCAGGCGGGCCGGCGTGGCCGACCGAGCCGTGTTCATCTGGTCCGGAGCCGAAGCCACCGATGTCCGCTTTCCAGTGGCCAGGCCCGATCCCGGACGGTCCCCGGCCATCGCCGCGGCCGGGAGAGCGCTGCTGGCCGCCGCGTCATCCACAGCGGCCAGGCCGGTCGACATCGACGACGTCGGCGTGCTCGATCTCTACTCGTGCTTCCCTTCGGCGGTCCAGCTGGCGGCCGAGGCCCTCGGTATCGCCCTCGACGACAGCCGCGGCCTGACCTCCACCGGTGGCCTCCCCTACTTCGGAGGTCCGGGCAACAACTACACCACCCACGGTATCGCCGCGTTGACCGAGACGGTGCGAAGGGGTGACCACCTGGACGGACCCGGTACCGGGTCCGGCGGTGTTCGGCTGGGGCTCGCCACCGGTCTCGGATGGTTCGTGACCAAGCACGCACTCGGGCTCTACGGATCGGCGCCACCGCCCAAGGGGTTCCACAAGGGGGACACCTCGGTCGAGCAGGCGGTCATCGACGCGTCGGCCATCGACGTGACGCTGGTCGCCGGGGTGAGCGCAGGGGCCGAGGTGGTGGCCGCCACCATCGTGCGCGATCGTGACGGGATCGCCACCGACGTACCCCTCATTGCCCGGCTTCGGGACGGCAGGCACATGGCCCTCGGAGCCGCCGACCACGACACGGTGCTTACCGCAGGAGCACTCGACCTGTCCGACCTGGTGGGAGCCACCGTGTTCGTCGAAGCGAACGCTCCGCGCTACCGTCTCCTCCCAGGCTGATCCCGGGAGGGCGCCATGTCCGAACTGCTTCGTGAACGCCACGGCCACATCGAGATCCTCACCATCAACCGGCCCGAGGCCCGCAACGCGATCAACGGGGCGGTGTCCAAGGCCTTCGCCGCAGCTTTCGACGAGCTGGAGTCCGATGACGGCTGCTGGGTGGTCATCGTCACCGGAAGCGGTGACAAGGCGTTCAGCGCTGGCATGGACCTGAAGGCCTTCGCTGCCGGTGAAGCGTCCGACATCATGGGAGCGACCGGTGGGTTCGCCGGCATCGCCCAGCGCGACTTCCCCAAACCGCTGATCGCCGCGGTCAACGGATCCGCGTTGGCCGGGGGTTGCGAGATCATGCTCTCATGCGACCTGGCCGTCGCCGTCGAGGGGGCGATGTTCGGCATTCCAGAGGTCAAGCGAGGCCTGATGGCCGGCGCAGGGGGCCTGATCCGGCTTCCCAAGCGCATCCCGCCGGCCATCGCTCTCGAGCTCGCCCTCACCGGAGATCCCATCGATGCCCACCGCGCCCTCGAGCTCGGGCTCATCAATCGGGTCGTCGCCAGGGAGTCACTCATCAACGAGGCGCTCGCGCTCGCGTCCACGATCGCCGACAACGCCCCGCTGGCGGTCCGGGCCACGAAACGGGTGATGAAGCGGGCCGGTGAACTCCCCGATGCCGATGGCTGGGCCATCAACAACGCGGCGTTCCCAGCGGTGTTCGGTTCGAACGACGCCATGGAGGGTCCGGTCGCATTCGCCGAGAAGCGCAAACCCAAGTGGACCGGTACCTGACGCGAGCCCATGACCCTGGTCCATGTCCTGTCAACGACCGCCTCGAGCCATCCACGTGCACCGGCCGGCGCTCTCGAAGGTTTGCGGCTCAGCCTCCACGTCCTGGCTGCCGCCGTGTGGGTGGGTGGGCAGTTCACCGTTGCCGGTCTCCTGCCCACCCTTCGAAGCTTCGGGGAAGGTGCCCCGAAAGCCGTGGCAGCGATGCTGGCCCGGCTGTTGTGGCCTGCATACGCGCTTCTGGTGATCACCGGGCTGTGGAACGTGAGTGCCGCCCACCTGAGCACGACCACCTTCTCCTGGAAGGTCCTGCTGGTGATCAAGGTAGTGGTCGTCGTGGCGGCGGGCGTCGGAGTCTTCCTCCACCAGCGCTCCACCAGCCGCCTCGGACTGGCGGTCTGGGGTGCGGTGGGCGCACTGGCCTCGGTCGCCGCTCTCTGCCTGGGCGTCTTCCTCGGCGGGTGAACGACGCCGTTCGCCGGTCTGGGCGCCGGTGGCACCCTTCCGTCTGAGCGCCGGTGCCACCCGGTCCGGACATCCACCCGGCCCACCGGCGTCGAACGAGGACGGGACCGGTTGACGAGCGGGACCCTCGTTGCAGGTCTAACCTGGGACGGCAAGCCGACAAAGGAGACACGATCGTGCACTTCGGCCTATCTGCAGAGATCTTCGGAGTGGACGGGATCATCGTCCTGGTGGTCGTGGTGCTGGTGCTCTTCGGGTCCACCCAGATCCCCAAACTCGCCCGCTCCCTCGGGTCAGCTCAGAAGGAGTTCAAGAAGGGTCTCGAGGAAGGCGGCGCCGACGACCCGGGCACGAGCACCGCTGCCAATCACGCTCCCCCATCGAATGGGACCACGGGAACATCTGTCTAGTCCCGACCTACTGCCCAGTTCCGACCGACCGCTGAGTCGAGTCGGCCACCGATGACGGCGGCCCGGCGGGATCCTGCGGGCTCCTCGAGAGCCATGCTCGAGACGGGGTCGCGGCGGTGGATCCCGTTCTGGTTCCTCCAGGTGGTCGAGTTGGCGATAGCTCTCGCCTTCGTGGACGTCTCCTTGCAGGTGGCGGGCAGTGGGCTGTTGGTCGGTGCGGCACTGGCCCTGTTGATCGTCGCTCTGACGGCAGACGGACCGATCGGACTGGTCCGGATCTGTCGCCCGCGGCTCCACATCGTCCTGGTGTCCACGCTCGGTGCCGTGGTCGCCCTTTCACCAATCGTCCCCGTTCTCCGCCCCGACCTGGAAGGGATCATCGTGGCGGTGTTGGGGGGAGTCGGTTTGCTCCGGCTGGCCACGTTGACCCGCACCAAAACGAGCCGGCGCGCTCGGTCGACAGCTGCACCCCGTTCCCGATCCGCGGCTGGGCAGTTCATCGACACCACGGCATCGGTGATCGGCCTGGGCGGATCCGACTTCGCGGGATCCAGTCGCCCGGAACCGGAAGCCACCGGTGAGACGGCACGCCGGGTGGGCCACGCCGCCGGCGCGGCAGTCGACTCCGGCAGGCGGGCGGCGGACCGTCTGGCGCCGGTCGCCGGCGCGCACGTCCGTCGCTCCCTCCGACGCGCCGGAAGGACCGTAGCGGCCTGGCGGAAGCCGCCACCCGATAGGAGCGGCTGATGCCGACGGGGCCCGACGTGCTGGCCACCGCCGAGCGCTTGTGGACGGGGGAGCTGACGACGGAAACGGCACACCCGCTCGCTCCCGAGCCCGGGTTGGCCGAGGTCGCGGACAACATGGCCTTCGTCCGGGCATTCGCCAACGTTTCCGCACTGGCCACCGGCGATGGACTCGTGCTGGTCGACACAGGCAGTAGGTACATGGCCAAAGAGATTCACCGCCAGGTGCGAACGTGGTCTTCCGAGCATCTGCACACGGCCATCTACTCCCACGGACACATCGATCACGTCTTCGGTGTTCCCGTGTGGGAGGCCGAATCGAAAGCCGACGGATGCCCGGGACCGGAGGTCATTGCCCACGAGGATCTTCCCAAACGTTTCGACCGGTACGTGCGGACCGCCGGGTACAACGCCATCGTCAACCGCCGGCAGTTCGGCATCGACTCACTCGAGTGGCCCGTCGAGTACCGCTACCCCGACCGGACCTACCGGGACCACCTCGACTTGGAGATCGCCGGCCACCCGATCGAGCTCCACCATGCCAAGGGAGAGACCGACGATCACACCTGGACCTGGTTTCCGGAGCGGCGGGTGCTCTGTTGCGGCGACCTGTTCATCTGGGCGTCGCCCAACGCAGGCAATCCCCAGAAGGTCCAGCGGTATCCCCTCGAATGGGCCGAGGCCCTGCGGGCGATGCTCACCCTCTACGAACGAGTGGGTGGTGGGCCAGAGGTCCTGCTACCGGGCCACGGCTATCCCATCGTCGGGCCCGTACGGATCCGCCAGGCGCTCGGGGAGACCGCTGAACTGCTCGAATCACTGGTCGACCAGACCCTCGAGCTGATGAACGCCGGCTGCCGCCTCGACGAGATCGTGCATACCGTGACCCCGCCTCCCCGGCTGATGGACCGCCCCTACCTGAAGGCTGTCTACGACGAACCGGAGTTCGTGGTCCACACGATCTGGCGCCGCTACGGCGGATGGTGGGACGGTAACCCGGCCACGCTCCAGCCCGCTCCCGAACGGGCCCTGGCCGTGGAGCTCGCCGAGCTGGTCGGCGGTGCGACGGCGATGGCCGAGCGGGCCCTCCAACTCGCCAGCCGCTCAGAGGACTCCGATCTGCGCCTCGGCGGGCATCTGGCCGAGCTGGCATGGTTGGCATCCCCGACCGATCCGGTCGTGGCCGAGGCCCGGCGGAAGGTGTTCACAGCACGAGCGGAGTCCGCAACCTCGACGATGGCGAGGGGGATCTTCACCTGGGCGGCTCGGGAGTCGGGAGACCCCCAGAGGGAAGCCCGGGGGTGACCTGGTCGGTCCCCGGCGATCGATCACGGCCGACGCATCCGCGCCGAGCCGCGCGCACCTCACGCCGGCCGCCATTCCACCCGTTCTGTACTGGGATGTTGCCGGGTCCAGCCTGCTCGCGCGCCCAACTTCTAATTCCGGTCGCCCACCCACTAGTGTCATCGCCGTGAACGCCTTCACTACCCGAATCACCCACCGGATCCGGGCGTCCGCCTCACCGGCCACCCTCGCCCCGGACCGTGCGTGGGAAGCGTCGGGCGGGCGGGCGGATCGCGCTTCGAACTCGTCGGCCACCGGCGACCCGACGGTCGCTCCAACGCCCACCCACCACTCGCGCCGTTGGGCTCTCGCGCTCTTGCTCAGCCCCTTCGTCCTCGGAGGTTGCAGCTTCTTCCCCACCTACGGGACGAGCCGCGGAGCCACGACCCAGGGGCAGAGCATCTTCAAGCTCTACTCGGGGATGATGACCGTGGGCATCATCGTCGGCGGATCGGTGTTCATCCTCATCCTCTTCACCGTCTTTCGGTACCGGCGCCGCTCCGACACCATGCCCCGCCAATTCCACGAGAACATCCCCATCGAGATCGTCTACACCGTGGTCCCGATCCTCATCGTTCTCGGCCTGTTCGCCTTCACCGTAATCACCGAGAACTCGGTTGACGCCACCCAGTCGGCGGCCGCCACGACGACCTCCTCCGGCAAGCCGGTGGTCGACCTCACGGTCACCGCGTTCCAGTGGGGCTGGCGGTTCGACTACCCCCGGCTGGACGTGAGCGTGGCCGGCGAAGGGACCCCCGGGCCGATCAACAACGGACCCGAGATGGTCGTCCCCACCGGTGAGGTCGTCCAGGTCACGTTGGTGTCCAACGACGTGGTCCACGGGTTCTACGTCCGGGACTTCAACTTCCAGCGGATGGCTCTCCCCGGGGTTACCAACGTCTTCGATCTGAACGTCGTGCACAACGGCTCGTATAAGGGCCAGTGCACCGAGCTGTGCGGCCTCTACCACTCCGAGATGCTCTTCACTGTCCGGTCGGTTTCGCCGGCAGCATTCAAGCAGTGGGCCCGGGCGGAGGTGGCGACCGGCCACACTATCCAGCCCGGAGGAATCCCGGCAGCGAACATGCCGCCACCCAACACCCACGTGACCCCGTCCAATGCAGCGGGGCCAACCGCTTCGATCCCGGCCAAGGGAGCCGCCTGATGACCACCACCATCGAACCTCCCGACCTGATCGGACCGGAGGAACCCGGAACACCGGGTGGGCATCCACCGGTCGCCCACCACGACGAGCACGCCCACCACGACGGACCGACCGGCATCGTCAACTGGCTCACCTCCACCGACCACAAGGTCATCGGCAAGAGCTACATGATCACCTCCCTGGTCATCTTCTTCATCGCGGGGGTGATGGCTCTCGCCCTTCGAGCCCAGCTGGCCAGCCCGAACTCGTCGTTGGTCTCCTTCCAGACCTACAACCAGCTGTTCACCATGCATGGCAGTCTGATGCTGTACCTGTTCGCAGGACCGTTCGCCTTCGGAGGACTGGCCAACTACATCGTTCCCCTCCAGGTGGGTGCCCCGGACATGGCCTTCCCCCGCCTGAACGCCCTGTCCTACTGGCTGTACCTGGGCGGATCGACCGTGATGCTGTCGGGGTTCCTCGTGGCCGGAGGAGCAGCCAGCTACGGCTGGACGGCCTATGCCCCCTTGTCCAACGCCATCAACTCACCGGGTGCCGGGGCCGATCTCTGGCTGATGTCACTCGCCCTCACCGGATTCTCGGCCATCTTCACCGGTGTGAACCTCTGCGCCACCATCTTCTACCTCCGGGCTCCGGGCATGACCATGTTCCGGATCCCGATCTTCTCGTGGAACATGCTGGTCACCGGCATCCTCATCCTGATCGCCTTCCCCGTGCTGTTCGGCGCGGTGGTTATGCTCTTCTGCGACCGCCACTTCGGTACCCACATCTTCAGCGTGCAGGGTGGCGGCGTGCCCGTGCTGTGGCAGCACCTCTTCTGGTTCTTCGGGCATCCCGAGGTCTACATCCTCGCCCTGCCCTACTTCGGGATCGTCACTGACATCATCCCGGTCTTCTCACGCAAGCCGCTCTTCGGATACACCGGCATGGTCTTCGCCACCATGTCGATCGCCGCCTTGTCGACCGGAGTCTGGGCCCACCACATGTTCACCACCGGTGTGGTCCTCCTACCCTTCTTCTCCCTGCTCTCCTACCTGATCGCCGTTCCCACCGGCATCAAGTTCTTCAACTGGATCGGCACCATGTGGGGCGGCCAGGTGAGCTACAAGACACCCATGCTGTTCTGCGTGGGTTTCCTCTTCGCCTTCCTCATGGGAGGCGTGACCGGGGTGCTGCTCGCCTCGCCGCCGATCGACTTCATGACTCACGGCACCTACTTCGTGGTCGCCCACTTCCACCAGGTGCTGATGGGCACCGCGGTGTTCGCCGGCTTCGCCGGGTTCTACTTCTGGTACCCGAAGATGTTCGGACGGATGCTGAACGAGAGCCTCGGCAAGCTCCACTTCTGGCTCCTCTTCATCGGCTTCTGGGTGACGTTCATGCCCCAGTATCTGCTGGGGCTGGACGGCATGCCCCGGCGCGTGGCCTCCTACTCGCCTGCCAACGGCTGGACCGGACTCAACGTGATCTCGACGGTCGGCGCCTTCGTCATCGGCATTTCCTTCCTGTTCTTTCTGGCGAACCTGTGGGTGTCGTGGCGCAATCCGGTACCGGCCGGCGGCAACCCGTGGGACGGTGGGGCGCTCGAATGGTTCACCTCGTCGCCCCCGCCCCACCACAACTT
>DAHUZT010000054.1 GCA_027315005.1 Acidimicrobiaceae bacterium
CTTGACCCGGCCGTACATGTCGCCCAGGCGGCCGAGGCTGACCACGAGCACCGCGGTTACCAGCATGAAGCCCATCAGGATCCAAAGGAAGTAAGAGGTGTTGCCGGGGGCGAGGGGCTGCAGTTTGATGCCCCGGAACAAATCGGGAAGCGAGATGAGCAGGATCGACTGGTTGATGGTGACCATGAGGATTCCGAGGGTGGTGTTCGACAGCGCGATCCACTTGTAGTGCGGTCCGAGGTCGGCGCCGCCGGTGCCGGCGGCGTTCCCTCCGGCGCCGCGCGGCCTGCCGTTCGATGTCACCGTGGTCACGGTCGCTGTCCCTCCCCGTCTCTCGATCCACCCGTGTCGCGCGCCGCCGCCTCGCGCCCCTCGCCATCCGCCGCCGGCGACTCGGCCGTGGCGTCGGACCGACTCCGAACCGCCGGTTCCTTCGTCCGGGTGACTTGCACTCAGTGCAATCTAGCGTACGCCCACCCACGGTCGATCGGCCCGAAGCTCAAGCGGGCCTGCGGGCCCGCCCGGAGAGCGGCCCCCCGGTCAGGGCGGGTCAACGGAGCCGGGGTGCGGTCGTCGGTTAACGTCTCCGCGTGGATCCGTGCTCGGAACGCGAGCAACAGCGCCGTCTGCGTTGGCGGGCCCTCCAGGGGGCCGCCATCGACCTGGTCGACGAGCGAGGGTTCGACGCGGTCACCGCCGACGACATCGCCGCCGCCGCCGGGTTCTCGCGCCGAACTTTCTTCAACCACTTCTCGACCAAGGCCGGCGCCCTGTTCGACCCCGATCCCGAGGACGCCGAGCGGCTGGCCCAGCTGCTCGGCGCCGTCGAAGGGGGCACCGGCCTCTGGGAAGCCCTCCGTGCGGTTTGCCTGGCCTACATTGGTGGGCGCGAGGAGCGCGTCGCCATCCGACGACGGCGGCTGGTGGCCGACCACCCGGAGCTCGGTGACTACCAACGTACGGCCCACCGCCACGTGGAGGAGACGCTGGCCGACTGGGCCGCCGCCCGCTGCCCCCGCGAAGCGTTCGCTGCCGCCTTGGCCGCCCGCACCGCCAACACCGTTGTCACGACCGCGTTCGGTGCATGGGACGTGCAAGGCGGGCCGGCCGGGCTGTTGATGCTGGTCGGCCAGGGATTCGACCTGGTGGCGGCCGGTTTCGATGTCTGCGACGGCTCGGGATGACGGCGGGCCGTGCGCGACTCCGCACCGTTGCGGAGGCCGGCCTGACCGTGGTCGTCGGTGTGGCTGCGGTCACGGCGCTGACCGCCGGATCGGCAGGGGCAAGCCCGGTCACCGTGGCGGGCACGGGGAGACCCGGCTTCGGCGGTGACGGCGGCGCCGCTCGGAACGCGCGACTCGATGCACCCGGGGGGATCGCAGTGGATGGAGCTGGCGACCTGTTCGTCGCGGACAGCGGGAACTGCCGGGTCCGAGAGGTGCCCTCTCGGACGCAGGTGTCGTTCGGGATGCACCTGCACCGTGGTCGGATCGTCACCGTGTTCGGGACGTCGTGTTCGAGCGCTTCGGCCGTCGTACCCACGGCGGTAGCAGTCGATCGGCGGGGGGACCTCTTCGTGGTGAGCGCGCCGGAGAACAGGGTCTACGAGCTCCCGGTGCGAAGCGGTCGGGTGTTCGGACGAACGGTGCGTGCCGGCGAGCCCGCCGTGGTGGCTGGTACCGGGAAGCCCGGCGACCGCGGTGACGGGATGCGGGCCACTGCCGCCACCCTCGAGCACCCGGAAGGGATCGCCGTGGACGGTGCCGGAGACGTCTTGATCTCCGACACGGGTGGCTGCCGGGTGCGCATGGTGGCGGGGTCGAACGGGGTCCGCTTCGGAAGGCCGGTGGTGGGCGGGGACATCTACACGGTGGCCGGCACCGGGACGTGCGGATCGGGTGGGGACGGCGGCCCTGCGCTCGAGGCCGAACTGTGGGACCCCGGCGCCCTGGCCGTCGATGCCGCCGGAGACGTGTTCATCGCCGACCAGGGCAATCGGACGGTACGGGTGCTCGCTTCCCACACCAGGACCTTCGACGGTGTGCCGGTAGGTGCCGGCGACCTCGGCACGGTAGTCGGTGAGGGGTCCTACGGTCCCTATCTGGCCGACGGTCTCTCGGCCACCAGCCCGGTCGGTGAGGTGAATTTCCCGTCCGGTCTGGCCGTCGCCTCCAACGGCAATCTCTACGTGACCGACGGTTACATGCAGGTCATCCGGATGGTTCCCTCCGTCCCTACCGTGCTCCACGGTCGGCTGGCCGAGCCCGGTTCTCTCTACACGGTTGCCGGAGCCCGACCCTCGGGTTCGCTCAGCAACTCCACTACCTGGGTCGAGACCCGCATGCTCGACCCGACGGGGATCGCCCTCGGTCCCGGCGGGCGGCTCTACTACAGCGACAGCGCCGCCGACGTCGTCCGCGAGCTTCCCGGCGTTCAGTCAACTCCGGCCACCGTCCGGTCCTATCAGCGGCGGGACGAGTGGAAGGTTCGCCCGCTTCCCGCTCCCGCCCTCTCGACCCGGTCGGCGGCCTTCGTCCTCGGCGACGCGATGGTGAGTTCGTAGTGCCCGGCGGTCACGTTCACCACCAGCAGGTCAGGATGGCTGTCGTCGACGCTCACCCCTTCGGCCCTTGCGACCGGCGTCCCCGACTCGGTGACCTGGTCGACGCCGACCCCGGCCAGGAAGCAGGCGAGACCGGCATTGGGCGGGACGGTCACCGTCAGCTGTCGGCTGCGCCTCCTGCTCCGCCAGGCCAACTGCAGCGTCCCCGCCGGGGTGGGCACCGCCCCGGCCGCGGATCGGAGCCCCCCGCTGAACGGGACGAGTTGAAACGCTGTCGCCGGATTTCCGGTGGCGGTGTCGACCGGTGCCACACCGAGCAGGATCTCCTGCATCGCGACCAGGGCGGAAGAGCCCCAGCCGTGCGACATGCTGTCACCGATCAGATCGCTCGGCCTCCACGTCTCCCAGGTGAAGGTCCCTCCCTGGCGCAGGATGTCGGCCCAGCCGGGGAAGGACGCATCGGTGAGGAGCCGGACGACGTCGGCGGCGCGCCCGGCGGCAGAGAGGGACCGGAGAAGCTCCATCCCGTGGTCGGGCTCGACGGAGATGTCGAGTGAGGCCACGTAGCGGGCGATGGCAGGGGAAAGGGATGGCGGGGCGGTCCCGTAGGCGAGGGCAGCCACATTGGCCAGCTGGGAGGACACCGGGCTCTGCGTCCCGTCCGCGCGCAGCCCGTCCGAGTACAGCCCGGAAGGATTCAGCAGGAGACGGTTGATGGATGCCGACAGCTGCCCGGAGCGTCGATCGAGCTCCTGGCCGGCACCGACGTCACCGGTGAGAAGGGCCGCCTGACCGACACGTCTGAAGGCGTTGACGGCCAGGATGTTGAGCGTGGTATCGGCCACGGTGTCGTAGTCGTAGCCGTACTGGTAGTCGGAATTGATCGATGGGGGCAGCCCGGTCATCAGTCCGGTACCGGGGTCGATGGTGGAGGCCAGGTAGTCGGTCAGGCGGGTGAGGGTGGGGAGCAGTCCGGAGACCGTGGCCGTGTCCCCGGTGGCCAGGAAGTAACGCCAGACCCATTCGGGGTAGAGGGCGGTGAAGAGCGGGTAGTTCTGGGCGCCGTCGTCATTGGGGTAGATCTCGTTCACCTGTCCGGTGGCGGACCAGTACCTGGCCTGGGAGCGCGCCATGTCTCGCAGACCCTGCCAGGTCAGGTTCTGCTCCCCGAAGGCCGCCATCACCGTCTGCGACTCGTTGGCCGCATCCCAGAGGAACTGGCCCTTCTCGCGGGTGGGGGTGTCCACGAACTGCTCCTGGCAGGTGAACAGGCCCGAGTGGGCGCACAGCGCCCAGACGGCGTCGAGCCGCGGATCGGACGACGTGAACGAGGCGGCCGGCCGATCGGGCAGGGCGGCATGGCGCGCCAGCAGGGACACCCGTTCCGGGCCGATGGCCTCTCCCGGGTCGTCGACCTGCAGATAGCGGAAGCCGAGATAGCAGAAGGGCTCGAAGACCTGCCTGCCCCGCCGCTGGATGAACGAGTAGGAGAGGTCGGTTCCCTGGGTGTTGTGGATCGTCGAGACCAATCCGTCGTCGTCGAGGGTGTAGCCCACGTGCATGGGCACGGTGTGCCCGTCGGTGCCCTGATCGAAGACGACCCTTGGCCGGCCCGCGTAGACTTTTCCGAAGTCGACGACGACCGAGCCAGTGGGCAGGGTGCGGACCGAGAGCGCCCGTACCGGTTCCTCGGTGATCCTGGTCCGCTGGGCGAAGAGCTGGGTGAACGGCGGGGCGCCCACCGGACCGATCACTGCGGCCGGGGTCCATCCACGATCGTCGAAGGTGCGATCGGACCACCCTTGGGGGGAGGCCCGGGCGTCGATCCACTCGACGAAGTCCCCACCGTCGCTGTTGCGCTGGGGTGCGGGGAGCCACTCGGCTTTCCTCGTCCGCCACGACCCGTCCGACCCGTGGCGGAACACCCGACCGTCTTCGTAGTGGATCGACAATTGGACCAGCAGGCCCGGCGCGGAGGCCGGACGTCCCCGGCCGGGGCCGTACCAGTGGTGGAGGATGCCGATCGCATTGGTGCGCCCGGCCGTGAGGTGGTCGGTGACGTCGGTGGCCTGGTAGTACTGCTCGTCGGGGAAGCAGAAGCTCGGACCGGTGTCGACCCGGGCTCCGTTCACCCAGAGCTGGTACTTGTGGGCGGCGGCGATGGTGGCGGTGGCGAAGACGATTTTGCCCGGTGCGAGCTCGACGACCTTGCGCAGGTAGGTGTACTCCTCCAGACCAGGATTGGCCGGGCCCGGCCGGAGCCAATGGGCGATCCAGTCCGGCGGGCGGAGGCCGGTGGTGAAGGTGGTTACGTGGCTGAAAGGGCCCCAGTTCCCGAACCCGTCGGCGGTTCGCACCGTCCAGGAGTAGCGGGCGTCGGCGAGGAGTGGAGCACCGCCATAGGGGACGAACGCCTGTCGGCGCGACTCCACCGCACCCGACCGCCAGACAGATCTGGATTCGGGCAACGGTCCGGATACCACGAGCTCGTACCGACTCTGGAGGGCGCCACGGCGGTGGTCGTCGACTATCCAGGCGAACGACGCTTCGTCGGGGTCCACACCGGTCGGCTCGACGACCCCGTTGGTCGTGAGCGCGGTCGGCGGCCCCGGGCCATCGGGTGCCGGCACCGACCGGCGTCGCCGCGCCGGTCGTGCTGTTCGATCCGGCATAGGGGACGCGTGGGGCACTGCGCCCGAGGCGGTGGTGACCATGCCCGCCTTCAGGCCGGTGGCCAGAAAGGCTCGCCGGTCGATCCGATCGTTCATCGCCGAACGGCCGTCGTTGCCGTCACGACATCAGGCGGAGCCGGTAGACGATGAACCAGGGGACACCGACGACGGGTGACAGATCGGCGGGGAATCGGGCGAGGGCCTCAACCGATGGCTGCGGCTCGCTGACCCGCTCGACCACGAAGCCGGCCACGGCGAAGGCGTCGAACACCGCCGACAACGGGCGACGCCAGAAGCGCTGGGTGACCTCGACACCCTCCTTGGACCACACGTCGCTCACGAGGACGGTGTCGAAGTAGCCCCCCTGCTGGCCTGGGAACGGCGGACCGAACGGATGGTCGAGCGAGATGACGATCCAGCCGCCCGGTACGAGAGCGGTGGCGAAGGACCGGAGCGGGATCTGCCAGTCCTCGAGGTAGTGCAAGGCGAGCGAGCAGGTCACGCCGTCGAGAGACTCGGGCGCGATCGGTAACGGCTCAGCTCCCAGATCCGCGACCAGGAAGCGTCCATTTCCGCTGCATCGGCGTTCGGTCTGCTCCACCATCGCCGGGCTCAGGTCGATGCCGACCACCTCCGCACCCTCTCCGAGGAGCCATTCGCACTGGGCGCCCGAACCACAGCCCGCGTCCAAGATGGTCGCCCCGGCGAGTGGGCGGGGTACCAGGGCACGCAGTGCAGGTCGCTCGAGGAACCCATTGAACGGGCCTTCGTCGGTGGCCTGTGACCACACCGGTGCGAGACGGTCGTAGGCGTCCAACGTGCTGTGCGAGCGCTCCTCCCCTCCGCGGTGCTTCCGATCGATCACCGGCTCCATCCTTGCTCGCTTCCGTCTCGACGGGCGGGCAGGACCGCTGCCGACTCATCACCGTCGCGATGGAGTCCGCGGTCGGCACCGTCCGCCGGGTTGCAGCAGACCAGATCGTACTGCGTCAGCCTGATCCGTTCGGCATCTACGAGGATGCAACCCGACTCGGTCAGTGCGGTTGAACGAGCCGGCGTTCTGGGCGGTCGGTGGGGGGTCCCCGGATCGGAACGCTGCCCGTGCCGAGAGGTTGGACGTCACGGTCGACCTCACTGTTATCGTGGACGATCTCCTTCTCCCTGGCACCGTTCAACCCGAGGATCGGCTTGCGGGGCATGGTGAGTGCCGCGGACCAGCTGGCATCGTCGGCGGGCATCTCGGCCCTGGCCAGAGGCGGTACCGCGGCCGACGGCGCGGTCGCTGCCGCCGCGGTCATGGCGGTGACCAGCCCCCATCTGTGTGGCATGGGCGGCGACCTGCTCGCCATGATCTCGATCCCGGGCTCCGAACCCCAGGCACTGCTGGCCGTCGGACGTGCCGGTTCGGGAGTCGACGCGGAACGAATCCGAGCGCAGGGCCACTCGGTGATGCCTCCAAGGGGTGACATTCGCAGTGTTCCGGTGCCAGGAGCGGTCGACGGGTGGCTCGCGCTCCACGGCCGTTTCGGCCGGCTTCCACTCGAATCGGTGCTCGGATCCGCAATCGAGTTGGCTGTGGATGGATTCGCCACGTCCGTTCTGCTCGCAGTAGCGAGTCATCTGGTCCACGACCTTCCCGGTGCCGATCAGCTGTGCCCGAGCGGTCCACTTCGTCGAGGCGAGCGTGTGCGGCTCCCCGGGGTCGCCCGCGCGCTGGAAGCACTCGTATCCGACGGTCGAGACGGCTTCTATCGGGGGGAGTTCGGGCAGGAGCTCCTGCGTGTCGGAGATGGTGTCTTCAACCCCGGAGATCTGTCCACCAGCTTCGCCGACTGGGTAGATGGGTTACGGCTGGACGTCTGGGACCACGCACTGTGGACGGTGCCCCCTCCTTCGCAGGGCTATCTCACCTTGGCCAGCTCCTGGATCGCCGAGCGCGTCGGTCTCGGCAGAGACCCTTCCGAACCTCTGTGGCCCCACCTGGTGGTCGAATCGTGCCGAGCCGCCGGTCACGATCGTCCCCGCTCCCTCTTCGATGGTGCGGATGGTTCCGCCCTACTGGCAGAGGAACGCCTCGGGAATGCCGCAGTCCGGATACGCGGCGATCGGGCCTACCCGCCTGAGGTGGTTCTCCCCTCCGACACTTCAGGCGCGCCGGCTCAGCGCCTGGGCGACGGGGACACGACACACATCTGTGCGATAGACGAGCAAGGTCTCGGTATCTCGCTCACCCAGTCGAATGCACTCGACTTCGGCTCCCATCTCGTCGCGGGCTCAACCGGGATCTTCCTCCACAACCGCGGAATCGGCTTCAGCCTGCAGCCCGGTGATCCCGCAGAGATCGCCCCTGGCCGGAGACCACCACATACGTTGTCACCCATCCTCGTGACCGCAGGCGAGGGAGCGTTGTCTCATCTTGCTGGCGCGATGGGAGGGGACGTACAGCCACAGGTGCTCCTCCAGCTGATGGCACGGGTGCTCCGAGCTCGCGAAGACCCCGCCACCGCCATCGCCGCGCCCCGTCTCGCTCTCGGCTCGCAAAACGCCGGCCCCTTCCGTCTGTGGTGGGGGGACGATCTTGCTGTTCACATCGAGTTACATGCGCCTCCGAGCTGGGCAGAAGCCCTGCGGACACGCGGCCACA
>DAHUZT010000068.1 GCA_027315005.1 Acidimicrobiaceae bacterium
CCTGCGCGGCTTCCGCTTTTTGCATGTGAGCTCGGCATTTCCCCGCAAAGGGGTCGACGTCCTGCTTCGGGCCTACTTCGACGCCTTCGACGCTTCGGACGACGTCTCCTTGGTGCTGAAGACCTTCCCCAACCCCCACAACGCCACCGGGGAGCTGCTCGACGTTCTGCGGTCCGGGCACCCGAACCCTCCCGACGTCCGGTGGATCGACCGCGACCTGACCGAGCACGAGCTCGACGGGCTCTACGGCCTCGCCGGCTGCCTGGTCCACCCGGCACGGGGTGAGGGATTCGGTCTGCCGGTCGCCGAAGCCATGTTGGCCGGTATACCGGTGATCGCGTTGGCCTACTCGGGCATGGCCGACTTCGTTTCGGAGCAGACGGCCACGACCATCCCCTACCGCCTCGAACCGGCGGACACTCACCTGTCCGTCCCCGGCTCGGTGTGGGCCGAACCCGACCGCGGGGCGCTGACCGAGGCGATGCGGAGGTTGGCCGACCGACCGGACGATCCGACGATCACCGAACGGGTCGACAGGGCGCGTTCCCTCATCGAGGAACGGTTCAGCTGGGAGGCAGCCGCCCACCGCTGGTCCAACTTCATCGCCGATCTCCGTGATCAGGCCGAACGACCCCGGGTGGCTGTGGTGTCCACCTGGAATTCGCGCTGTGGCATCGCCGAGTACACCAAATCCCTGGTGGACGCGTCCGCAGACCGGGTGGACTATGAGGTCTACGCCAACCGCGACGTCGAGGTCCTCGAGCGAGGTGCAGAGCGGGGAGTGGTCCGGAGCTGGGTGGACCAGTGGCACCCGGACCTCGCCGCCCTTGACGAGGCGCTCGACCGGACCGACCCCGAGGTGGTCCATCTCCAGTTCAACTTCGGCTTCTTCGAGCTGGGACGGTTGGCCGAGCTGATCGAGCGTCAGCACAGACGCCGCGGGGTGGTGATCACGCTCCACCGAACGGCCGAGGCCACCATCGACGGCCGACAGGTCAGCCTGGCCGCCATCGCCCCGACACTGGCCAAGGTCGATCGGGTCATCGTCCACCAGTCCTCCGACGCCGAGCTTCTGGCCTCGATGGGCCTCGTGGAGAACGTCTCCATCATCCCCATCGGAACATCCGAGGCCCCTGCGGTGTCGCCGTCCGAGGTCCGCCGGGCCCTCGGGCTCGGCACCCGGCCAGTGCTCGCCACCTTCGGGTTCCTCGTCCCGCACAAGGGTGTCATCGAGTTGATCGGTGCGATCGACGCCTTACGCCGCGAATACCCCGACCTGGTGCTCCTTGCCCTGTGCGCCCGCCACCCCGACGGGATCTCCGCCGCGTACGAGGCACGGGTGCTCTCCGAGATCACCCGGAGGAACCTCAGCCACCATGTGGTCCTGGTCACCGACTACCTCACCGACGAGGTGGCCCGGGCGGCATTGGTAGCTGCGGACGCCGTCGTCCTTCCCTACCTGAACACCCAGGAGTCATCGAGCGCCGCCCTGCGGTTCGTGCTCCCGGCCGGCCGGCCGATCATCGCCAGCGACCTCCCGATCTTCGCCGACGCCACAGATGCGCTGCTCACCGTGCCCCCGGGCGACGTCACCGCCCTTCAGAATGCCGTCCGCAGGGTGCTCACCGATCCGGCGCTCCACGCTGATCTGGCGGCCCGTGTGGTCTCGGCCACCCGCCGCTTCCGGTGGTCGCTGTCGGCGGCCGAACACCGCCGAATCTACACGGCCGCCCTTCGGTCGAGACCAGCCTGACCGAGGGATCGTCTGGTCAGGAGCCGTACCCCCAGGTCTGGGGCCCGGATATCTGGGTGTACCCGAACTGCAGTCCGCTGAACGACGTACAGCTCAGGTTGGTTGGGCTCTGCCAGGCGCAGTAATCGACTCCTCCGGGCCCCGGGGCCCACCCGGCCCCCGAACCGTACCCCCAGTCGGCCAGGCCCGACAGGTGGTCCGTTGGATCGCCGGCGGTGAAGGTGGTGCATTCGAGGTAGCTGGACACCAGGTTCGGGCCCGCGCCGACCTGGCGACAGTAGGCCACACCGCCGTTCAACGGGACCCAGTTCTGACCACTGGGATATCCCCAATCGGTGAGACTCGATACCGACAACGACCCGAAGCTGCTGCCGTTGAACGAGGTGCAGGCCAGGTAGCTCGCCACCCAGTCGGGCCCGGCCCCGACCCGGCGGCAGTAGCCGGCTCCGCCATACACGCTCACCCAGGCCGCGCCGGTCGGGTACCCCCAGTCGGTGAGACCCGAGGCGAGCTCGGGACCGAAGCCGCTCCCGTTGAACGAGGTGCAGGCCAGGTAGCTCGCCACCCAGTCGGGTCCCACCCCGACCTGGCGGCAGTAGTCCGCGATTCCATTCACGTTCACCCAGGCCTGACCGGTCGGGTACCCCCAGTCGGTGAGGCCCGAGGTGAGCTCGGGACCGAAGCCGCTGCCATTGAAGAAGGTGCAGGCCAGGTAGCTCGCCACCCAGTTCGGTCCTTCACCCACCCGGCGGCAGTAGTCGGCTCCGCCCGAGACGCTCACCCAGGAGGCACCCGTGGCGTATCCCCAGTCGGTGAGACCCGAGTAGGTGGTCGGACCGAAGCTGCTGCCGTTGAACGAGGTGCAGGCCAAGTAGCTGTTGACCCAGTTCGGTCCCGCTCCGACCTGGCGGCAGTAGTCGACGGCACCGTTCACGTTCACCCAGGCCCGGCCGGCGTCGTACCCCCAGTCGGTGACGCCCGAGGTGATCGTGGACCCGAAACTGCTGCCGTTGTACGCCGTGCAGGCCAGGTAGCTCGCCACATTGTCCGGCCCAGCGCCGACCGGGCGGCAGAAGTAAGACATGCCGCCGACCGTCACCCATGCCTGGCCGCTGGTGTCGACCGAGCAGGCCGGCTGCCACGGTGGAGACGGTGGATCGTAGTTGGGCGCGGATGCGTATGGGGGCAGGTCGCCGGTCACGCCCGTGGTGCCCCAGACCGAGTTGTCGATGGCCTGGGCCACGGCCTGGGCGTTGTTCCCCTGGGCCAGAGCGGCCAGGATGGCGTTGTAGGGGTTGACGCCGCCGATGGTCGTCTGGGTGAGCGTGATAAGGGTGGCCTCCACCCCGTCGTTCCAGTTGTTGTAGGCCTGTACCGGCGCGGGCGGGTTCGGTTCGTACAGCTGCGAGTTGTCGTACACCAGGGTGGTGTCGAGAGGGTTGAATTTGGCCGTGTTGTACCAGTTCCCACCCTCCATCTGCTCCCAGGCGAGGATCGCCTCGATATTGGAAGCGGTATCGGGCGCGGGGATGGCCGCGAGCAACGCGTTGGCGAAGTCGGTAGGGCTTGCGATGCAGGTGGGGGCGGCTGCCGCCGCAGGTCCTGCCGAACTGGCGCTGGTGGCAATCGAGACCAGCGATACCGTGACCATGGTCGAGGAGATGATCAGCACCGCCTGGACGATCGCCCAGAGGCGGCGGAGGGAAGATGACCGGATCATGGTTCCTTGCTCATGCGATGGTCGCTCGTGTAAGTGGGGCCACGTCGCCCGGTGCGGGGTCCAGGCTAGTCAGCTCCAACCGGCCGGCGCGAAGTGCGGATGACACGACCCCGTCACCTCCGGTTGCTAGGTTCCTCATCGACCCGAGGAGGGGAAACCTTGAGAACCCAGTCGACGTGTGACGGTGAGACTGCGAACCTTTCGAGAGGATCCGGCCCGATCGTCGGGCGCCTGGCGCGCGCCGCCGTGCTCGGGACGGTGGTGGTACTCGTAGCCGCATGTTCCAGCTCGGCCACCCCCAAGCCGGCCTCACATACCAAGCCGACGGGCCGAACCGGTGGGCTTCGCCCGGGGAGCGTCACGACCACCGTGCCCCGTACCACCACCACCTCGACCACCTCGACCGTTCCGCCCCCTCCAGTGACCGCCGTACCCGTCGGCCCGACCTCCACCGGTCCGACGGTCCCGGTGGGGAGCTACGCCAACGGTTCGACATCGGTGCCGCACTACGTGCTTGTCGTGACCACGTCGACGTCCAGTCAGTTCGACGGCTCGGTGAGCTTCGTCTATCAGGACGGCCGGACCTCCGAGGTCTTCAGCTTCGCCGCCACGCCCACGACATCGGCCTTCCCCCTCAGGGCCAGCAACCCGACGGTCCACGCCACGGCTGACATCAGCGGCAGCACCGTCACCCTTCCGGGCTGCCAGGCGTATCTCACGTACTCAGGCGGTAATTGCACCTTCTCTTCAGGTTGACCGACCGGTCGTGGCGGTGGGTGTCTTCGGACGAGAGCGGAGACGATCAGCTAACGCTGCGGCCTACCTCACTATTGTTTCGGTCATGCAGGATGCCGATGCCGTTCCGCCTCCATCGGCGACGGCTGACGGGCGTAGCCGACTACAGGGCATTCGTGAGGTGTGGGACGCACAAGCTCACGCAGATCCTCTTTGGGCTGTCCTCAGTGAGCCACATCGAGCAGGCCGTCGTTGGGATGTCGACTCCTTCATGGCAACCGGGAAGGAGCAGGTGTCACGAGCACTGCAGCGATTCGATGAGCTCGGGGGCACATTGCCCGATGCCGAGTTGGCCGTCGACTTCGGAAGCGGTGTCGGACGTCTCTCCCAGGCGCTCGGCGACCACTTCCGCAATGTTGTGGGCATCGATATCTCGCCGACGATGCTCGCTGTCGCAGGCAGGCTCAACCGCCACGGTGACCGGGTCTCCTACAAGTTGAATGAGTCCCCGCGCCTGGAGATCATCGACAGTCGATCAGCCACCCTCGTCTTCAGCCACATCACCTTGCAGCACCTCGCTCCGGAGATCGCCGCGTCCTACCTCGATGAATTCCTGAGGGTTGTCAAGCCGGGTGGCGCTGTCATCTTCCAGATTCCCTCGCACTTTTCGGATCGGTACCTTCCTGCCGACCGAGATGATCTCGCCGTGTCGAGCGAGCATCGCAGAGCGGCGATCGAGATCCGTGCCGATCCGGGCCCGTTGTTTGGGGGCGGGTCGGCCGTTCTCCAAGTCGCTGTGACCAATGCAAGTGAACAAACGTGGACCCAGAGCGCGGTCCATCCTCTCCTCGTTGGCAATCACTGGCTCGACGGGAATGGGATTGTCCAATGGGACGATGGCCGGAGCCGCCTGCCAGGCCGGCTCGCCCCCGGAGAGACGGCACAGATCGCACTGACCGTCACAGCGCCCAGCGAACCTGGCCACTATCGGCTCCAGGTCGGTGTGGTACAAGAGGGTGTGAGCTGGTTCGACGCCACCCCGCGGCTGGACGGGGGGAACCGCGACCTACCCGTCAAGTCAGAGATTCCTGTCACCGTCGCACCGAGTGCCTCCGACCACGGGACCGTTGACAACTCGGGGTACTTTGCCTCCGAGTCCGGTGGCCACTTCGAAGATCTCATCAGCGACGAAATCTTCAGTCCTCCCCAGTTCGAGATGAACGCAATACCGCGATCGGATGTCGAGGCGCTTCTGGCTAAAGGCCGCGCGACTCTTCTCGGCGTTGACGAGTGGGTCGACGAGTGGCACAGCTTCACCTACTACGTCCAGGCAGAAGGCTGAGCCTTCGATACCCAGAGCCTCCGACTGGCCGGACCGTCGCCGACTCCGTCGTCAATCTCACGGTCGACCAGGACGTGGAACCGTTCGCTCCGGTTCGCAACCGCCCGTCGATCGTGCCCGCAACTGGTCGGTTGATCTCAACTGGTGCCCGTTCTGGTCGACAACAAGTGTGAGAGATGGGCCGAGCACCACCAATCGACGCCGAACGCCGAGGAGACCGACGGCACATGCCAGCAGACCAACCGGTTCCCCGCCGCCGGGCCGTAGAGCCTCCCGTCCAGGTGGTTCGGACCGCCGGTAGCCGCCGCCTCAGCCGCCGGCAGCTGCTCGGATCGGCGGGTTGGTTGGGCATTGCGACCTTGGGTGGCATCGCCTCGCCGGGGTGCGTCACCGGGTCCGATCCTTCCCCGGCCCCCGCCTCCCTCGGTCCCACCGACCTGCGGGCTCGCTTCCACAAGTCGGTCGTCTCCGGCACCCGTCTGGTCCATGTCGAAGGCCGGGGTGGCTCCGACTCGAACGACGGCAGCACGCCGGATACTGCGTTCCGTACGATCCAGCACGCCGTCGACGTCGCTCGACCAGGGGATCGGATACTGGTCGGGGTGGGTACCTATCCGCACCTGGACATCTACGGATACCGTGGCGACGCGGAGCACTGGTTGTCGCTCGAAGGCGCTCCGGGCCCCGTTCGTCCGATCATCGACGTGGCCGACGACCGGGGACGGGATGGAATCGACGTGCAGCAGTCCAGCCACGTCGGTATTTACGGGTTCGAACTGCGCGGCAAGCAACTGGCTTCCGACCCGATCCCGTCCGGCATCGCCGTTTTCCGCGGCTCCGATCACATCTTCCTCTGGGACAACTTGATCCACGATTTCTCGGGAGGAGGTATCAACAACTTCTTCAGCCCGTCCACCGTCTACGACGGTCGTACGCTCCCTTCCGGTGGCTGGGATCTGGTGGACGTGTCGTTCAACGTCATCTACCGGACCTCGAAGTACAATCCCACCAACACCTCGGGGATCTCCTTCTACGGCGCGGTGGACACCACCGGCACGACGTTGGGCGGTTTCGGATACCGGGCGGTCGGGAACCGTGTCTTCGACGTGATCTGCCTGGTCGACTCGGTCTCGGGTGAGGGGACCTTTCCCTTCGTCACCGACGGCAACGGCATCAGCGTGGACAGCCTCTTCGATCCCTATCAGCCCGGCCTCCAGCCCTACACCAAGCAGGGACTGCTCGAGTACAACGTCGTCGCCGGCAACGGTGGTCGTGGGATCTACGTGTTCAAATCGGTCAATGTGCTGGGGCGGTTCAACACCGCGGTCGGCAACCTGAGATCTCGAAGTCCGGCGATCGCCGGCGGGGTCGAGCTCGACTCGACCGTCAGGGACGGGAACGTCCTCTTCTACGGAAATATCATTCTGCCGCTCAACACTGACAACACGACCGATCACCGTTCTCGCTATTCCGAGAACGTGATCGCCGGTGGCACCCAGGAGGTGCCCCCCGGCAACCTCGACCGCAGGAAGTCGGGTGCACGCTATCTGGTCGGGAATCCGACCCGGCTGTCGGTCATGGACGATCGACCGCTCTCCTTCTACGCGCCACGCCATCCGGACCGGGTGCCGAACCCGCGTCGGAGCGGTGGGTTCCACGCGCTCGACCCGGACCTGACGAGACCGGGTTCGCCGGTGCCCGCCGGCGCGCTCGGCGCTTGAGATCCTCTGCCCGATTCTGCTGACGGAAGCCGGTCGAGGGTAGCGCACGGTACGGGGGCGACAGATCGGCCGAGGCTCCGCGGTTCGGATATTCGGATCCGGGTCAGACGGCGTGGCGCGGTACCGTGGCTCATGGACTGGAAATCATGGGTGGAGAAGATCGAATCAGCGCTCGGAGCAGACGGGGACTTCCTTTCCCTCTTCGCACCGGGTGCCCTCTTCAGCGATCCGGTGAACGCACCGACCACGGACATCGCGGCCATCGAGGCGATGACCAACGCGTCGTTCCCGGACTGGCGCCAGCAGATCACCTCGGTGCACGGAGATGGTTCCGGCTGTGCATTCGAGTGGATCGGACGGGGAACACTCGGCGGCACGACGCCGATCGAAATCGAAGGCTGTACCGTCCTCGACGTCGACGACCGAGGGCTGATCACGTGTTGGCGTGACTACTTCGACCTCAAGGCGATCGATGCCCAGCTCACCTCCCCGCCGGTCGGCGCATCGGAGTGACCGGAACGAGCAGAGCGACCGTCGGCTCATCCACCAGTCGGCGCTCGTGGAGGACCTGGAAGGCTGGGCCGTAGCCGGGCGAGGAGGCGGGCATCGCCGGAGATCGACACACCGCTCATCGCAGCGGCGCGAATCCCGAGTCTGCCGGCGAGCGCGCCGAGGACGGCATCGGGAGGACCGGCCAGGACGAGGTCGGGCGACGATGCGTGTCCCGGTCGCGACGTGACTCTCCCACCTCTCGATTCGATGGTCATCGGCTCGTCGCCGATTTGCACCTCGACGGTCAGGGCCGGCCGGCGTTCGTCGACGCCACCGAAGATCACCGCCACCGGGTGGACCAGCCATTCGGAGCGAAACGCGTCGCCTCCCGCAGGTTTCGCCATCACGACTGGGGCCGACCATCGAGCCAAGGCGTACAGCGGCTCGCGGAGCCCTTCCCCCCACCGGGTGAGCGCATAGCGGCCATTCTTCCGGCGTTCGACGACGCCGGCCCCGACAAGGTCGCGGAGTCGCCGGGCGAGCAGGTTGGTTGCGACCCCCGGCAGGCCCCTGGCCAGCTCACCGTAGCGACGAGGACCGCCCAGCAGCTCCCGCACGATGAGGAAGGACCATCGTTCTCCGACCACGTCGAGCCCCCGGGCGATGGCGCAGTACTGACCGTACGACTTCATGGTGCAACCATAGTACTTGACAATATCCAGTGAAATGATTGATAATCACCAGTGCTCAGATCCGAGCCCGAAGGGGAGGACAACCCTCATGAACAGCGAATCCCTCCCGCCGCTCGCAACGGCCCTCGACGTCACCGGAGACGTGTTGGCCTCGATCACCGGGGATCGGTGGACGCTGCCGACCCCCTGTGAGGAATGGTCCGTAGATGACCTCGTCCGCCACCTCGTGACGGGCAATGACCGCTTCACCTCGGCCCTCGGTGGTAGAGCTGACGCCGAACCGGTCAGCCCGGAAGACGATCTCCTCCACGCGTATCGCCGCTCGGCACGGGAGGTGCTCGACGCCTGAAGTCGCCCTGGGGCTCTCGAAGGAGAGGTCGACCTACCGGTCGGCACCGTGCCCGGCGCCGTCGCCCTGCACCTCAGGACCACCGACGTGCTCGTGCACGGATGGGACCTGGCCCGAGCCACCGGGCAGGCAGGCTCGTTCCCAGAGCCTCTCGTCGAGCAGGAGCTGGCCTTCAGTAGGGCGATGCTGGACACCATGCCGGTCAGCAATCGGCCGTTCGCGCCACCGGAGCCGGTGCCTGACGACGCGGTAGCCATCGACCGGTTGGCCGCCTTGCTGGGTCGGCGGGTGCTCGTCAGCGGTAGCTCCGCAGTGCGTCGATGAGCCGGCGGAGAGACCTGCGTCCGAATGGGCTGCCTCGTTCTGCCTCCACGGTGGCGAGGTAGCTGGCCACCCGCCAGAGCTCGCGTCGCTCGGCGAACCCCGGGTCGATGGGACGGATCTCCGAGTATGCGTCGAAGACGCTCTGCGGAACACGATCGATGGAATCGATGAGGGCCAGGTCGAGCTCGGGGTGTCCGAAGTAGGGCGCAGCATCGATCACCAGGACACCGTGGTCGGTGTTCATGAAGTTGTTCTGCTGCGCATCGCCGTGGAGAAGCGACGGCGCCGGGTCCGGACCGCACACCGCAGCCAACCTGTCCACGAGCCGCTCGGTTGCGGTCGCCACCTCGCTCGGAAGGTGACCGGAGTGGAGCGCTGATTCGAGGCGAGGGAGTATCCGGCGCTCGGCGTAGAAGTCCGCCCACGAGCCAGAGCCGAGCGGCCGGTTGTCCTGGAAGAAGGGGCCGAAGTAGCCGTCGAAGAGGTCGAGTCCGAACCGTTCGTCGTGAACGTCGTGCAGGTGGGCCAGTGTGCTGCCGATCGACCGCCAGTCCTCCTCGGTACGAGCATGGGAGAACCGCTCGGACACGGCCTCGGAAAGGAGCACCGATCCGGTCTCGAGCCCGTCGAGCTCCGCAGCGAACAGTCCGGGCCCGTCCTCGGCGAGGCTCATCTTGGCGAACACCGACCGCGGCTGCCCCCCGAGGATCCCTGTCGGATGGGACGCCCGATCTCTCAGGTCGGCGAACCCT
>DAHUZT010000080.1 GCA_027315005.1 Acidimicrobiaceae bacterium
GGCCTCTTTGGCCTCGCCGCTCGCGTGGCGGAGCTTCTCGGCCACCACGTAGTGACCCCCACCTCGTTGGAGATAGGCCCGGTTGGCCACCGAGTTGAACCCGCGATCGGCCACCCATACCACCCGGTTGAGCATCCAACCGGCCAGGTCGTCCTTGATGGTGCGGATGATCACCTGGTCCGAGGTGTTGCCCGGGAACGTCCAACACCGCACCGGCACCCCTTCGGCCGTGACGGCCATGCCGAGGACCACCTGGGGCAGGTCGGGTCGATGGTCCTTCGAGTGCTTATTGAACCGACGGACGGCTTGTTCCTCGGGTCCTGGGTCGTCGGCTGCGAGCTTCTGGCCGGCGGCCTTCTCCTTGGCGCTCTTGGCCAGATCCAGATCGACCTCGCCGTCGGCCACGTCCCGTTCGAAGTAGGTGGAGGAAGTGTCGACGAAGATGATGTCGCATGACAGATTCAACAGGTTGGCCGTCGCAGAGAAGATGCGCTCGGCGATCTCAGGCAACGACGCCAACAAGAAGTCCATTGCCGCATGCGCCGCCTGATCGTCGAAGTCCAGGCAGTCGGGGATGGCCACCCGCTCGCCCACCCACTGCACGGCCGCCAGCTTGGAGGCAGGCTCCAGACAGCGCTGGGCCACCAGCGCGAAGCAGATCCGCTCGACCAGGTCTCCGTCGAGACGACGCCCCGTGGCGACCGAGCGCAGGGCATCCGCGCCACCGAGCCGGCGCGACTCGACGATCTCGAAGTCGGCCGAAGGTATCGACGAGTCGGTCATCGGCAGATCGAGGACCCGGCTGTATAGAGGACACCAGCCGGGTCAGGGCGACCTTGTCGACCTTGTCCTTCCGGCCGAAGTTGTGGATGACCTGCGCCACCGGCGAGCCGGTGACGGCGTAGCGTTCGTTGTGGGCGAGCTGGAGGTAGGTGACCTTCGAGCCGTCCTAGTTCCGCCGACTCGACTCTCGCAGGTACACGCCTACATCATTGCTGCTCACCCAGGTCGGTCACGTATTCGTATGCCTCCGCTTTTCGGGCCCCTGGGCCCCTTCATAGAGCTCTGACCAGGGGTGAGGTTCGGAGGATTCCCGAAAATGCCTACGAACTGCGGAATCCCGGTCAGGCCGGCAGCGTGTAGGTGTTCTCGAGTTCGTCCTGCAGCACCGTGGCCACCTTGTCGGAGGTGTCCACCACCAGCTCCTCCGCGAGCAGGCGCGACCGGAAGGTCCACCCCCCAGGAAGCGACAGGCGGTCGCCCAACGACACGAGGTGTTCCAGGTCGAGGGCCGGATCGACGGCGACGCAGTACGACTGCATCACGTAGGCCAGCCCCTCGGGATCCACCAGCTCGTAGACGGGTTTCCCGGCGTCGAAGAAGAACACGGCTCCGCGGTCGACGAAGCGCTTCGTGTAGGGAATCACCGACGGGTCATCTCCGAGATCGATTGTGGCGATGCGCCGCATGGTCAGTCCATTGAAGTCCCGGAGCACGGGATCGACAACCGCCACCTTCTGTCCGAGACCGTCGAGTACCCAGTGCCGCGGACCGTTCAGCTTGACCGCGAGCGCCCCAAGGTCAGTGGCGATGGCGGAAGGTTCGAGCGCCCCCCAGAGGTCCGGGGGGCAGTCGTTCAGCATCTGGGTGCCGTACACCTCGGCCTCGAAGCTGTGGTTCCGCCCATAGCTGGCGATGACCTCTCCGTATCGGACATCCCGAAGGTCGGAGATGAGGCGACGCATTGCTGGTTTCACGGTATGAGGGGACCTTTCGACCGGGTCGATCCTGCGAGCGACGAGGTACGACAATTAGCATAGTGAATGACAATTAGTTGCTTTCGTCGGGCCATCTCCTCCGGCTCGCCGGTGTTGCACGGTCGCCGGCATCGCCCGTCACGGGCCCCGGTCGGCACGGTCGTTGACCCTCGCCGATGGACTCCACTACCGTTCGCACGGCCGCGGCCAGTGTCCTCCCGGTTCCGTGGATTGCCACCCTCCGTGCCTGGGCGGACCCCTCGACAGGGGGCCGGCGAGCCGAAGTGTGTCGACGAACCGAAGGGCGCCTGCGAACCGAAAGGTGCCGACGAACCGAGCAGAGGGTTCATCAGGGGAACGCATGGATCCACCAGCCGAAAGATCGCGACCGATCGGGGTCACGGCGCTCCGCCTCGGCCTCTTCGTCGCGGTGATGGTGGTGCTGGGCGGGGTAGCGCTGCGTTCTCCGACCAATCCAGCCGCATCCGGGAGATCACCTGTCGCGCCCACCACGACCACTTCCACGACCGCACCATTTCCTCCGACCACAACGGTCCCGCCGCCACCGACGTGGGTGACCGCCTGGACGTCTCCGACCGACCTGCGTCTCGGAACGGCCGTCGACGCCACCGCCCGGGACGTCGTCCCGGTTCCCTTGGCCGGAACGGCAGTCGAGTTCCGGCTGTCGAACGCATGGAGCACGACTTCCACCACCTTCTCGGCGGTGACCGTGGGTGTCCAGCAGAGCGGAGCCGCCGTGGTCCCCGGTTCGATCACTCCGGTCACCTTCGCCGGCAGCACGTTCGTCACCGTGGCGCCCGGTGGCTACGTGACCAGCGACCCGGTTGCGCTGACTGCCCACGCCGGTGAGTCGCTGTCGGTCAGCATGGCCGTTCCCGGTCCGGCCGCGGTCAGCGTGCACGACTGTTGTGCAGGGAGTATCGATTCGTATGTCACCGGCAACGGCGGAGGCGACCAGACCGGCAATCCGGGTGCTGGCCCGTTTATCACGAGCTCCTTCACCATGCGTTGGCTGTCGGCTCTCGTCGTGGCGGGCTCGGGCTCGCCGGGGACGGTGGTGGCCTTCGGCGACTCGATCACCGATGGATTCGCCAATCATGGCTTCAGCTGGGTCGACGCCCTGCAGGAACGGATTGCCCAGCTCGGACCCGACCAGCAGATGGCGGTGGTCAACGAGGGGATCTCCGGCAACACCCTGACCACCTTCCCACCGGGCACGACCTACGCCCAAGACTCGGGAGGTCCCCCTGGTGTCACCCGCCTCGGTCCAGATGCCCTCTCCTTGCCGGGGGTCAAGGACGTCGTCCTCTTCCTCGGAACCAACGACATCTGGTTCGGAGCCGGTGGTAGCGACCCCTACCGTCCCATCCCTCCCTACGGCACCGCGCCCGCCATCGAATCCGCTATGCAGTCGGTGATCGCCGAGACCCACGACGCCGGCCTGAAGATCTTCGGGGTGACCCTCCTTCCCCGTGCCTCCTCGAGTGGGGTCCCAGGTGAGGAACCCGAAGTGTGGACGCCCGCGGACCAGGGGACCCTCGACGCCGTAAACGACTGGATGCTGTCGCCCGGCACCGGTTTCGATGGGGTCATCAACCTGGCCGCCGTCATGGGCGATGTCTACGGAACCGCGTGCCGCCCCCTGGCGCCATATGCGCCCTACTACTCCGCCGACAACCTCCATCCCGACACTGCGGGCCAGACGGCCATGGCCGACGCCGTGCCGACGGCGCTCCTGGGTATGCCGGTGGCGCCGCTGATCCCGGTGACCCCTGCCGTGGCGCTCACGCCCGGGTGCTCCGGCGCATCCGTGGCCGCTCAGGTGTTGGCACTGGCACAGGCGCCGGCCCCGACACCTCCACCCACCACCACGACCACCACGACAACAACAACCACTACGACCCGTCCGGTCCACCGCGACCCGCCGAGGCCGGTGGCCGGGGGCACCGCGGACCCCTGGTTTCCGTTGACCCTGGGCGTGGTCCTGCTCGGGGCGGTCGTGACCTTCGCTCTGATCTGGACCCGAACGCGTCCGTTACGAAGTCGTTCGTCACCACGGCGCCTCAAGGGAGGGACGCACGCCCGCCGAAAGGTGGGGGCGCACTCCCGACAGAAGGCACCGGCGCCCATCCCGGCTCCGCCATCCGGTTCGTGACGCTGGGCGAAAAGGCGGCCGAGTATCGCGGCAGACCAGCGCGACCGACCAGCGCGACCGACAGGCGCGACCGACAGGCGCGTCAGCCGCCTGACGGCGCAGTGTCCGCCGGAAAGGAGGAGCCAGGGCCACCCAGGGGCAATCGGAAGCGCAGGAAGGACTCGCCGCTCCGGCTGGTCAGAGCGCCGTCGGGGAGCCATCCCAATCGTTCGTAGAAGGTACGGGCGGCCAGGTCGGGCGGGGTCACCAGGACCAGCTCGTCCAGCTGAGCGTTGCGCCCTTCGGAGGCCGCCGCATCGACCAGGGCCCGCCCGATACCCATGCCCTGTCGATCCGGTTCCACCAGGACGTGGGTGATCTCGCCGATCCGCTGCGCGGGTACCTCCGCTGCCGGTGGTGCGCCCGATCCAGAGAGCCGTGCGGTGACCAGGCGGACCAGCCCTCCCGCGTAACGACGACCCCGGGTGACCACCAGGTCCTTGGCCAACGCCGGATGGGAGAGTGCATGGGCGGCCAGGCGGGTGCCGAGGGTCACCCCGTGACCTCGCACCATGCCCCGAACGTGCGCGGCCGGGTCGACCGCGCCCAACAGCGCACCCAACAGCGCGCCGTGACCATCCACCGCGGCCAGGGCGATGCCTCCGGGCGACCGGCGCCATGCGTCGTAGTAGGCCTCCATGAAGCGCGATCCGTACCGTGAGAGGAACTCCATGTCGAGCACCCGCCGATGGAGCTCCGCGGCCGCCACCAGGTCGTCGACCGCAAGCGGCCGTACCAGCACCGGATCGTTCATTGCGTGAGCGACCGGAGCGACCGGATCGACCGTGTCGACCAGGGCGGTCGGCATCGGTGGGCTCCTCGGCGTCTTCTGTGCGCGGGCATCCCTGCAGACGCTATCCAACCGAGCCTCGTTCCACCGCGCATCGACGAGATGCACTCCTGGGCAGCTCGCGCGACGCGGGCGTGAACGGCAGTGGACCGTTCGCCCGGAATGCCACCCGATCGCCGGATCACCAACGGCAGTGGCCACCGACGCTTCCGGCCCCGATCTGGTCGGTACACTTCGCGCGGTGTCCCCGACAAGGTACGGCCGGCGTGCGCGCCGCCGCCGACGGCTGTCCGCCGCAGTCCTGGTGATCGTGGTCGCAGCCGCGATCACGATCACCCTCACCGGGGGGAAGCCACACCGGCACGCGTCGAAGCTGCCCGATCCACGGACGACGACTACCACCGCCTCGCCACCACCCGCTCCCCCCTATGCCATCGGCACCCTCTCTACGACCTTCACCGAACCCCCCGGGGCTGGCGGTTCCTCCCGGATCCTCCCGACCGTTGTGCGCTACCCGGCGTTAGGTGCGGCCGGTTCTCCGGCCACCCCCGGGGCCTCCCCTCTGCGGACGGCCGGGCCCTATCCGCTGGTGGTGTTCTCCGAAGGGTTCGACATCAACCCCGAGAGCTACGCCCTCCTGCTCGATGCCTGGGCGGCAGCCGGTTACGTGGTGGCCGATCCCACCTATCCGTTCACCTCCCCGACATCCCCGGGGGGCCCTGTCCGGGCCGACATCGTCAACCATCCCGCAGACCTGAGCTTCGTGATCTCGACGCTCCTCCAGGCCAGTGCCGCCCCCAGTGGCTCGCTGTCCGGCCTGATCGCCCCCGGCGAGGTCGGGGTGATCGGCCATTCGGACGGAGGGGACGTCAGCCTGGCCTCCGTTGCCAACACCTGTTGTCGCGATGCCAGGATCAAGGCGGCGGTGATCCTCTCGGGCGCCGAGCTGTCCTGGTTCAACGGGCAGTACTTCACCGCCCCGTCCGTGCCCATGCTGGTGGTCCAGGGTACCAACGACCCCTACTACAACCCGCCGTCGTGCAGCGTCCAGATCTACAACCAGGCTTCCCAGCCCAAGTACTACCTCTCCATGATCGGACAGGACCACACCAGTGCGTACATTCCCCCGGGGCCGGCGATCGAGGTCGTGGCCAAGGTGACCATCGCATTCCTCGACGAGTACCTGAAGGGTTCGCCCAGCGGCAGCCCCGGCACGTTGCTCGCCGACGGGACGGTGCCGGGTCTCGCCACGATCACCGACGCCCCCTCCGTGCCGGTCGTTCCCGGAGCATGCCCGGATGCACCGGCCGGCTGAGCTGATGTCCAGGCCTTCCTCTACCGACCCGGGCATAGACTCCGCCAATGACCGACGTGGTGGCGGTGGCCAACCAGAAGGGTGGGGTGGCCAAGACGACCACGGTCCACTCCTTAGGGGCGGCGGCGGCCGAGATGGGTCGCCGGACCCTGGTGGTCGACCTCGATCCGCAGGCGTGCCTGACCTTTTCGTTGGGGTTCGATCCCGACGCACTCGATCGATCGCTCCACGACGTCTTCGTCCGGAGGGCGACGGCGGCCGAGACGGTCCTGCCGGTGGCCGGGGTCGATCGGCTCGACCTGCTTCCGGCGACCATCGACCTGGCCGGATCGGAGGTGCACCTCCTCACCCGAACCGGTCGCGAGCACGTGCTCGCCCGATCCCTCGCACCGATCGCCGAACGGTACGACCTGGTGCTCATCGACTGTCCCCCCTCCCTCGGCGTACTCACCATCAACGGACTCACCGCGGCCGACTCCGTGCTCATTCCCCTGCAGTGCGAAGCCCTGTCACACCGTGGGGTGGGCCAGCTGCTCGAGACCATCGAGGACGTCCGGACGTTCTCCAACAGTGAGCTCGTCGTGCGCGGCATCATCGCTACCATGTACGACGACCGGACCAGGCACGCACGCCACATCATCACCGAGGTCCAGGAGCGTTACGGGATCACGGTGCTCCAACCGCCCGTCAAGAAATCGATTCGGTTCGCCGAGGCACCCGCCCGGGGGAAGTCGATCCTCCAGCACGCGCCCCGGTCCGCGGGAGCGACGGCATACCGGACGCTGGCTTCTGCGCTGTTCGATTCGACCGAGCTCTCGGGCAGCGCTGTCTGATGCCGCAGAGGTCGGATCCGATGGGCAAGCGGGCCCTCTTCTGGATGCCGGCAGGCCCGGTGCAGCGCCGCGTGCGACACCGGGGACCCTTGGACCTCGGGAGGTGCTCCGGAGCCAACGAGCGCGCCCGGGGTCGCCACGCGCTGTTCTCCGATGCCCGAGCCGATGTCGACGCCGCGGTCACCTCCCGGGGCGCGTTCACCCTCACCTGCTCGTCCTGCACCTCGGTGAGCCGGGTGGGGTTCATCGATCTCGGGCTGCTGCAGCTTCCGTTGGGCTGGTGGCTTCCCCGACCGGTGTTCGACCGGTGGATGACCTGTCCCGCATGTCGACGGCGCACCTGGATGAGCGTCACCTTGACCCGGTGAACCGGATCGTCGCACCATCATCGGGCCAGGGTCGTCGAATGGCGCCGGAGCCCGACGAATGAGACCCATCAGCACCTCCGGTCATCTCGCGCTCACCATCAGCCTGCTTGCCGTTCACGCCTCGACCAGGAACCCCGGCGGGATCGCCGGTTGGCTGCTCCACTTCCACGGACCTGTCGCATACATCGTCATCGGATTCTTGGCCTTTGCCGAAGCCGCCCTCTTCGTGGGGTTCTTCATCCCCGGTGAGACGGCCGTCGTGATCGGCGGGGTCCTGGCCGGCTTCGGTGTCGTCAGCCTCCCGCTGATGATCGTCGTCGTCGTCGTGTCCGCCATCGTCGGTGACTCGGTGGGATTCGAGGTGGGGAAGCATGCCGGTCCGTGGATCCTCGAACGGCGACCGCTCAAGGGGAATCCCGGTGTTCGCCGCACGCTGGGCCTGCTCGAGCGGTTCGGAGGTCCCGCGGTCTTCCTGGGCCGCTTCGTGGTCTTCGCCCGGGCGGTGATCCCCGGCATTGCCGGCATGAGCGGGCTGCGGTACCGGGTCTTCCTCTTCTACAACGCCCTGGGCGGAATCGTGTGGGGGGTGGGCTACACGATGCTCGGGTATGTCGTCGGCCTCTCGTTCGAGAGGGTCTTGACCGAGGTCGGCCTCTGGTCGGTCGCTGCCGTGGCCGGCGTGATCGTGATCGTCGTCGCTATTCGACAGTTCGTGAAGAAGCGTGGACATCACCGTCTGGAGACGACGACCGACGGACAGGAGGTGGAGACGCATGAGGGATCGGAGGTGCGATCGTTGCTAGAGGGCCGGGACGGGCCGCTCGATCCCTGAGCGGACCTCCGTCGCCCGAGCGGCGTGACCGCAGGGATGGTCGATGCGGAGGATCAGTCCACTACGGTGAACAGCACCGGTCGGCTCGCCGATCGCCCGATGCGCCCCTCGAGTTCGAGGAGGACGCAGTGGGCGAGGGTCTCCCCGTTGGCTTGACGCTGCATGAAACCCTCGAGCTGGTCCCAGGGCCTGGACCAGTGCAGCCGGAGGGTGATCTCCCATGCCGTCGAGCCCGGGTGGCCCGCCACTACCCCTTCGATCTCGTCGAGCCGGCGCCGGTGATGTTCGACGATCTCATCGAGTCGGGGTGCGAGGTCCGAGAAGCGGTATTCGTGGCCGGGTAATACCTCTTCGGCCTCCAGGTTCCGGACCTTGGCCAGCGATTCGAGATAATCGCCGAGCGGGTTGGGCACCTGCTGGCTGTGCACCGAGATGTTCGGTGTGATCCGGGGCAGGACATGATCGCCCGACAGAAGCAGCTTGCGCTCGTCGCTGTAGAAGCACACATGGCCCGGCGAGTGGCCGGGGGTCCAGATGGTCCGAAGGGGCCACCCGGGAAGTTCGAGCACCTCACCGTCCTCGAAGAAGACGTCCGGGGCGGCCATGGTGACGAGCGACTTCATCACCATCGAGGCCATGGCCAAATCGGGGAGCTTGTCCTCGGGAACCCCGGAATCGCACAGGAGCCGGGACATGTCGTCGAGCAGCTGATCCGTGTTGCCGTAGCGCGGCTCGACCATGACGGCGTCGCGGGGATGCAGACCGATCCAAGCTCCCGAGGATTCACGGACCCGGCCGGCCAGTCCGTAGTGGTCCGGATGGATGTGGGTCACCAGGACAGATCGAACATCTGCAATCGATCCACCCGCGATGGCCAACCCGTCGTTGAGCGCACTCCATGCTTCATCGGTGTTCCATCCGGCGTCGATGAGTGCCACGCCACCGCCGTCGAGCTCGAGGGCGTACACCAGCACGTACCGGAGCGGGTTGTTCGGGATCGGGACCGGAAGCGACCACAGTCCGGGCCGGACCTGTTCGACGGGTGGGAGCACATGTCGCCCCCAAGCCTCTTTCTGCAGGAGCCCGGTGACGACGACCACGACAGGCACGGTACACGGCCCCACCTACCGGTCGAATTCCACCTACCGGTCGCATTCCACCTACCGGTCGCATTCCACTTACCGGTCGCATTCCGGCGCGGCCGGGACCCGGTCCGCAGTCTCGTGAGGGTCGGATCCTTGATCCGTGCCTCCACCCTGCCTACCATTCCCCACAGACCAGTGCGCTCGGCCTGCCCCGATGGTGGGTCTGCCGGATGGGACGGGGAATCATGATCGACCAGGAGGTGGGGCGCCGAGTGCAGCCCATCCCCTCGTCGCGCGATAGCCCTTCGGCGAGCGGAATGTCGATGACGAGCATGGGAACGCTGGTACGGGAGCATCGTGGTCCTTGAGGATGCCGTATCGAGGACGGGAGCCGACCCGGGCCCCCGGACGAGCTCGATCAGATGGCTCCAACTGGTGGCCGCTTGCCCGGAACCGTTCTTCGAGGTGGATGGTTCGGGAATCGTCCGCGAGTGGAACCCCAGTGCCGAGGTCGTCTTCGGGTGGCTTCGTCGGGAGGTGGTCGGTCGTCCGATGACCGAGACCATCGTCCCAGACGATGCCCGACACCCCTTGGTGCTGGCCCTGGGTGACGACCCGCGGATCGGGGCCATGGTTGAGGCGCCGTGCGACAGGCACCGTTGCACGATCGTCGGACGGCACCGCGGACTGGTGACGGTCGATGCGGTGCTCCTGCCGGCAGAGCGTGAACGGGGCGTGGCGGGGTTCCTCAGGCCCGACTCGGACCGCGGGTTGCTCAGGGAACCCTCGTCGGATCGCAGTACACCCCCACCACCAGCCGTCGATGCCCTGACCGGCATGGCCACCCTGCCGGAGTTCGTCTCCCGGTTGGCCGATTCAGCCGTCCGCGTGGGCGCTTCACCGGGGTCGAGGGCGGTGGTGCTGGTCGGTGTCGATCGGTTCAAAGACGTGAACAACGCACTCGGGCACGACATCGGTGACCTGCTTCTGCGCGCGTTATCCGAACGGTTGGCATCGGTGGGCGGTGACGCCGTCCTGTTGGCTCGGTTCGGCGGTGACGAGTTCCTGGCCTTCTTCGAGCAACAGGACGGGCGAGGCACTCTCGATCAGGCCAAGGCGTTCGCCGAGCGGGTCCATGCCGCTCTGCTCGATCCCTTCACCGTCGCCGGAGCCGAGGTGTTCGTGCGCGTCTCGCTCGGGGTGGCACTCAACACGTTCGGCGTCGACGACTCCACTGAATTGCTCGCCAATGCCGAGGCGGCCATGTACCAGGCAAAGCATCGGTCCTGGTCGCCTCTCGAGACCTTCGGTGAACCGATGCGGCTGGAGGTCGTGGACCGACTGGCGACCGAGCACTCGCTCCACCGCGCCCTCGAGCGCGACGAGCTCGAGCTCCACTACCAGCCGGTGGTCGAGCTCGACGCGACCGAAGCCGTCGGCGTCGAGGCACTCCTCCGATGGCAGCATCCAGGGCGGGGACTCGTGGAACCACACCGGTTCGTTCCCGTGGCCGAGGACAGCGGACTCATCATTCCGATCGGAGCGTGGGTCCTCGAGCAGGCCTGCCGGCAGCTGAGTACGTGGCGCGCGGACCGGTTCGGCGGCGTGCGGTCCTCAGTCGAGGTCAACGTCTCGGCTCGCCAGATCGACGACCGGCGTATCGTGGAGACCGTGGAGGAGATCCTGGTTCGGACCGGACTACCTCCCGACCTGCTCACCCTCGAGATCACCGAGAGCGCGCTGATGCACGACACCTCCACGGCACTCCAGGTGCTTCGGGCGCTGAAGGACCTCGGGGTCATGCTGGCCATCGACGATTTCGGCACCGGGTACGCCTCGTTGACCTATCTCCAGAGCTACCCGCTCGACGTGGTGAAGATCGACAAGTCGTTCGTCGAGTCACTGGGCGTGAGCCCGCAGGGGGAGGTGATCGTCGCCGCGGTCATCGATCTGTCCCACGCGCTCGGTCTGAAGGTCGTGGCCGAAGGGGTCGAGACCAGGATCCAGCTGGAGGCACTCCGATCACTCGGGTGCGATCTCGCTCAAGGATTCCTCTTCTGCCGCCCCCTCCCGGCTCACCAGATCGACACCCTGGAGCTCGCAGTTCCCGCTTGACAGGCCGGTCACGCTTCGGCCGGCTCGGGGTGCCTGGCGCACCTGGTCGGGAAGGCGGGATTTGAACCCGCGACCTCCTGCTCCCAAAGCAGGCGCGCTAACCAAGCTGCGCTACTTCCCGGTGCCCTGCACTGCTTCTTCCTGGTGAACGGCGTTCTTTCCCGGTGACCACCGTGCCGGCGTCGACCCAGCGAGACTAGCTCGATGGTCGGCCATGCGGTCGGCCATGCGGTCGGCGCCGGTGGCTCGCGGGCCCGATAGCGTCACTCGACGATGACCACCGTTCGGGTCGCCGTCTACGATCTCGGCAGCAGCTCGTTCCACCTGCTCGTCGTCGACGCAGGCAACGACGGCGTGCTCACGCCACTGCTGCGCCGCCGCTCGTTCCTCCACCTCGGTGCCGAGGTGGCGCAGAGAGGACTGGTGCCACCGGAACGGCTGACGTCGGCGGTCCGTACGGTCCAGCGGTTGCGGCGAGCAGCGGACGAGGTGCAACCGGACCTCGTGGTCGCCGTGGCGACGGCTGCCTTGCGCGAGGCGGCCAACGGACCGCAGCTGATCGGCCGCTTCGAAGGGGTCATCGGCAGCCCGGTCACGCTGTTGTCCGGCGTCGAGGAGGCCCGGCTGTGCTTCCTCGGGCAGCGAGCGGGCGTTTGGGTGGGGAAGGACCCCGTTCTCGGGCTCGACCTCGGTGGTGGCAGCTTGGAGGCCGGAGTGGGTACGGCCGAAGAGATCGTCGATGTGGCGAGTGTCGCTCTCGGGACGGCCCGCCTGCAGGGTGAGCTCGGGATCGGCGACCCGTTGAGCGATTCGGACCGGGCCTCTCTCGCCTCCCTCACGCTGGATCGGGCCGATCCGATCCGGTCCATGCTCGAAGACACACCTGCCGCCGGCCAACGGGTCATCGCCAGCGGCGGCACGGTACGGGCCCTCGCCCGTCTGGCACTCGGTCACTACCGTTCGCTGAAGGCCGCGTCGCTCCCGGTCAACCAGGTCGAACTCCCCGCTGGTCAACTCCACCAACTGGCCGACCAACTGGCCGTGCTCGAACCCGCGGAACGCCTCGTCCTACCCGGCATCCAGAGCAGGCGCGCCCCCCTCCTGCCGGTCGGAGCGGTGGTCCTGTCGACCCTGGTGGAGCGACTCGGGATCGGTCGCCTCGTGGTCAGCGAATGGGGACTGCGGGAGGGGGCGGTGATCAGCGCCCTCGCACTCTGAGCGGCAGGGTCAGGCGCTCTTTCCCAGGATGCGGTTCATACCGGTACCACAGATGGGGCACTTGCCCTTGGCCGACCTGCGACCGTTGGCCATCTCGACGACCTCGCCGTCGAACTCGCGCTTCTCCCGGCACTTCACGCAGTAACCCTCGTACGACGCCATGGTTCCTCCTCATGCCCGGATGGTGCGCACCCGGTGATCGGTTGGATCGAACGTATCGGGCCGGGGTCGCCGAGCGGGGGATGGACGGCCAAATGCTTGCAAGAGCAAGCATTTGGAGTGCTGCGGTCGGGCATCCCGGTCCCAGCCCACCCGGGCCGGTCCGACCGGAATGCCGCTCAGTGATGGACGTCGTCGAGCACCGACGGAACCGTAGTGGACGCCGAGGGAGCGAGCAGCTCGGCGATCTCGTCGGCAGCCAACGGCGGGCTGAAGTAGTAGCCCTGGGCGGTCGTGCAGCCTCGCTGGAGAAGGATCCGGCCCTGGAGGGAGGTCTCGACACCTTCGGCCACGCACTCCAGTCCGAGCCGGTCGGCCATGGTGATGATGGCGGACACCAGCGTGTCACTGTCGCCGTCGGGGTCGAGGACCTGGACGAAGGAGTGGTCGATCTTCAACGTGCTGACCGGGAACGATCCGATCCGGTTGAGGGAGGAGTTGCCCTTGCCGAAGTCGTCGATCATGAAGCGGACGCCGAGACGGCGAAGCCGGTCGATGCTGTCGCGCGCCGGGCTCTCCTCGTCGACGACCACCCGTTCGGTGATCTCGAGCTCGAGAGCGGTGGGTTCGATTCCCGATTCGGAAAGGCAGCGCTCGACCGTCTCGACGAGTTGGGGGCTGGCCAGGTCGCGCGAAGCGAGGTTGACCGACAGCCGAAGCGGCCGTAGCCCCTGGTCGCGCCAGCGTCTGATCTGGCGGCACGCCTCGCTGAGCACCCATGCGTCGATGGCGACGATGACCTCGCTGCGTTCGGCGAGGGCGATGAACGCGCCCGGTTCGAGTACCCCGAAGGAGGGGTGACGCCACCGGACCAGCGCCTCCACCCCGGAGACCTTGGACGTCCGCAGGTCGATGTACGGCTGGTAGACCACGAAGAATTCGTGCCGTTCGAGCGCATGGCTCAGGTCGGCGACCAGCGAACGGTCGTCCTGCTGTCCGGGCACCATGGCCGCTCTTGGACCTGTATAGGTCTCGAATCCGTTACGGCCCCTCGCCTTTGCCCGGTACATGGCCTCGTCGGCCCTGCTCAGCAGCTCGTCGTAGCTGTCACCGTGGGCCGGTGCGATGGCGATCCCGATGGACGCCGACGAGGCGACCGATTCGCCGCAGAGCACGTACGGCAGGCTGAGCACCATCAGGGCCCGGCCGGCCAGCTGCTCGATTGCGACCTGGTCGGCCATGCCGGGCAAGAGGACGGCGAACTCGTCGCCTCCGACACGGGCCACCGTGTCCTGGCGGCGGAAGGTTTCGATCAGGCGCTTGGTCACCTGCCGGATCAGCTCGTCACCGGCGGCGTGTCCCAACGTGTCGTTCACCGACTTGAAGTGGTCGAGATCGACGAAGAACATGCACACGGGCTCACCGACCCGACGTGACCGAACCAACTCCTGGTTCACCCGATCTTCGAAGAGTCTGCGGTTGGGCAGTCCGGTCAAGGCATCGTGCCACGCCAGATGAGAGATCCGTTCGAGGAGGTTCACGTTCTGCAGGGCGGTGGCCGCCTGGTCGGCCAGTGCGTTCATCCGCTCGAGCAGTTCGGTCTCGGCGGTGGTCTCCTTCGGGTCCGCTCCGCTGAATCCGACCACCAGCACGCCGAGGAGCTCTCCCACCGCGACCATGGGTACGACCACGACCCGATCGGAGGCCGTCCACTCGAAGAGGGCGCGGAGTGTGGGGCGGGGCTCGTTGGCATCGAGGGTCAAGGCCGCCCGTTGCTCCAGCAGCTCAGCGGCGAGGACGGCGTCCATGGCGATGAACCGGTTGGTATCGTCGCGGCCCGCGTCCGGCCCCACGGTCGAAGGCGCGACGACACTCCATGCGGGGCCTTCGGGAAGGGAGGTGGCCCAGTCGGCGGAGGCGAACGGTCCCGGTGCCGTGCCGTTGCCGGTGACGGTCGCGTCGCCGTCCTCGTCGCCGGTCCCGGCCCGGGTGGCGGGGCGCAGCTGACCGGACTCACGGTCCCACAGGTAGACCGCACACCGCTTGCAGCCGGTGACGCCGGGCACCGCGTCGACGACCAGATCCACCATGTCCGAGACGGTGGTGACCCTGGACAGGCGCTCGGACAGGGAGAGCAAGGATCGCGCCGTGGCGTCGCTGCGCTTGACCTCGGCGAGGACATCGACCACGTCGAGCGCGGTGGCGGCGTATTCGGCGAGGAGGTGGAGGACGCGGCCTTCGAAGGGCGGGGGGGTGTCATCGGGGGGGAGGAATTCGACCAGGCGACCGTACTTGCGTCTGGTCGAGGCGATGTCGACGACGAGCCGGGAGCTCTCGCCGGCGCCGGTGGCCTGGATCTCCTCTCGCTCGAGGTCCCAGAAGTGGGCGGCCAGGGTCTGGGCCTCTTCGGGGACGAGCCCGCGGTAGTGGAGCTGGACAGGTGCATCCGGGTGGACCCGCACCATGAGCAGGTAGGTGAGGGTGCTGACCACGGCGTCCGCCCGGGAGGCGATCTGGGACAGAAGGGAGTCGAGGTCGTCTCCGGACAGCTCGAGGGCGGTGGCGAGAGCTCCCTCGACCAGCACGTCCATGCAGTCGAGCTCCGCCTGCAGCTGCTCGACGGCGGCGACAGGCCCCACCCGGCGGTCCGACCGGCGGCGTCCGGGTCCGAAGCCGAAGCCCGTGCGGCTCCGCCGTTCCTGGAGGGTGGGGGAGAGGAGTTCCCGTGATCCGGCCGTTTCTCCGGGTGGGGATCCGGCCGTTTCTCCGGGTGGGGAACCATCCGGTTCCTCGTCGGGCGGCCGGTCTGCTTCGGGTCCGCTCCAGCGAAGTTGGTACAGGCATCGCAGCCCACCTCGTGCGCTGCACTCGGGCTCCGATGCGGTGGCCGGTTCCAGGCCGAAGAGGGTCGGGACCTCTTCGAGCAGCCCTCGGGTCAGCTCGCACAGATGGGCGTGCCTTGTCGAGGTGGCCTTCGGGGTGATCTCGATCCGTGCTCGATCCGGACCGACCGCGACAGCGACCGCCTCGGAGGTGACCTCCACGTGCTCGACGAGCGCCCCGACGTGTTTCAGCACCGATTCGACTGATCCCAGGGCGACCAGCTTACGGATCCAATCGGCGGGGTCCAGCGGATCCAGCAGGTTCCGTCCCACCTCGAGGGCGATGGCGCCGTCCCCGGTCACGAGCGCGGCCGCGTTGAACAGCGCCACCAGCTCAGAGACCGTGCTCCAGGCCTCGGCGTCGGCCAGCGAGGCGAACGTACGGTGGTCATCGGCCAGGGCGAGCACCTGGGCGATCCCCGGATCGCCCTTGCGATCGCGCACGAGGTCGATCAGCGTGCTGGTGACCGATCCGGATACGGCACGGTGGTCACCGGCGTCGTGCTTGTCAACCTGGACGGCCATCGCTCGTGATCAACCCTTCGGGCCTCGTGCACCTCGACAAGGCGCGTCCCCTTCGGACAGTGCGCGTGGTGTGCTCCTCCCCAGATCCTTCGTCACACCACGACCATTCCTTTACCGGCTGCCAGCCGGCCGCGTCCCCTCGCTGAGGCCACTTCCCCGAGTCGTACCCGGAACCCTCGAAGGGGTGCGACCGGCAGCGGGGCCGCTACTGTTCTCCCCATGAGCATCTACGATCCGCAGCTTCACACACTCTCAGGGCAGCAGTCCTCCGTCGGCGACTACCGGGGCAAGGCGCTCCTCTTGGTGAACGTGGCCTCGAAGTGCGGTCTCACACCGCAATACGAAGGCCTCGAGCGCCTCCAGAAGACCTATGGCGATCGCGGCTTCACCGTGCTCGGCTTCCCCTGCAACCAGTTCGGTGGACAGGAGCCCGGGACCTCGGGGGAGATCGCCGAGTTCTGTTCAGCCACCTACGGGGTGACCTTTCCCATGTTCGAGAAGATCGAGGTGAACGGCGAGGGCCGCCACCCCGTCTACCAGGAGCTCGTCGTCGTTCCCGACGACGACGGTGCCACCGGTGACATCCAGTGGAACTTCGAGAAGTTCCTGGTGACACCCGAGGGCGAGGTCGTCCGGCGGTTCCGCCCGACCGTGGATCCCGAAGCGCCGGAGCTGACCGACGCGATCGAGACGATCCTGCCGGGCTGAGCCAGGTCGACCGGGCCCGACGAGACCCGACGAGGAGGAGCGATGCCCGAAGGGACAGTCAACACCGAGCCGGTGGTGGACCATCTGGGCGAGGTGTGGTCGTCGGTGGTGGCCGCCTGTTCACAGGTGACTCCCGAGGAGTGGGCCCGGATGACGGCGTGCCCTGGCTGGACGGTGAAGGACCCGGTTTCCCATTTGATCGGGGTGGAGAAGATGCTGCTCGAGGAACCGGCTCCCCCCGAGCTGTCCGAGGTACCCGATTACGTGAGGAACTCCTTCGGGGCCGTCAACGAGGCCTGGGTCGACGCACGACGGGACCGGCCCGGAGAGGAGGTGCTCGCCGAGTTCGCCGAGACGGCGGCCCGTCGGCTCGAGGTGCTCCGGTCGATGCCGGCCGACCGGTTCGACATGGTGGGGTGGAGCCCGGTCGGTCAGGTGCCGTACCGGGAGTTCATGGACACCCGGGTCCTCGACTGCTGGGCCCACGAGCAGGACATCCGCCAGGCGCTCACCCGGCCCGGAGGGCGCAACGGTGCCGGAGAGGCCACCGCCCTGGCCCGGTGCGAGCACACGATGCCCTATGTGGTCGGAAAGCGGGTGGCCGCCTCCGACGGGACCTCGGTCCGTTTCCGTGTCGAGGGACCGCTCGGAGTGGTCTTCGGCGTCGTGGTGGAGCACGGCCGTGCCGCCTCCGTGGCGCTGCCGACCGGGATGGTGCCCTCGGTGACCCTGGAGATGGACCAGGAGGTGTTCTGGCGGCTGAGCTTCGGCCGTGTCGAGCCAGGCGCGGTCATCTCCTCTGGTCGGGTGGCGATCACCGGTGACGAAGATCTCGGGCGACGGGTGATCGGATCCATGTCGTTCATGATCTGAACCGGAGGGGAGGCCGGCACCCCGGTGCCGGTACACTGCCCTATTCGTATGCGAGCTACCGCCGCGCCCGAAGAGGGCAACAAGGTCCGCCTGTCGGTCGAGCTCTCCGAGGAGGAGATCGATCACGCCCTCGAAGAGGTGCTGCGCCGGCTCTCCCGGGAGGTTCGGGTCCCAGGGTTCCGCCCCGGCAAGGTCCCCCGCCGGGTGATCGAGGCGCGGATGGGTGGGTCCGGAGCCCTGCGCGGCGAGGCACTGCGTGAAGTCCTCCCCGAGTTCTACGCCAGGGCGGTCAGCGACACCGAGGTCGATCCGATCGACCAGCCCGACATCGACATCACCTCGGGTGACGAGACCGGGCCCGTATCGTTCGACGCGGTGGTGCTGGTCCGCCCCACGGTGTCGATCGCAGGCTACTCCGGCCTGGCGGTCACCGTACCGAGCCTGGAGGTCACCGACGACGAGATCGATGAGCAGATCGACCGGATGCGCAGGACCTCGGGAGAGTTGGTGGAGGTGGGTCGACCAGCGCTGGACGGCGATCAGGTGACCATCGACATCCACGGCGCCCGATCGGATGGAGGCGACGGCAACGACCTCGATGCCGACGACTTCCTCTACGAGGTGGGAAGTGGGGCGGTCGCCCCCGAGCTCGACGAGCAGCTCCGCGGAGCGCGGCCGGGGGACATCCTCTCGTTCGAATCGAGCCGGGAGGGGACCGGCCTCAGCGTCGTGTTCCGGGTGCTGGTGAAGACCGTGAAGGAGCTCGTGCTGCCCGAGGTGACCGACGAGTGGACCTCCGAGGAGTCCGAGTTCTCCTCGGTGGCCGGGCTGCGGGCCGAACTCACAGAACAGCTCCGTCGGCGTCACCTGCTGTCGACCCAGATGGTCCTGCAGCAGCGGGCTGCGGGGGCCCTGGTCGAACTGGTGACCGAGGAGATCCCCGAGCAGCTGGTGGGAGAAGAGGTTCGCGAGCGGCTCCACGACCTCGGTCACCGACTCGAAGCCCAGAACATGAGCGTGAGCCAGTTTCTGTCGGCGACCGGTCGGAGCGAACAGGAGTTCCTCGACGAGCTGCGGGCCGGGGCGCTCGACAGCGTGAAGCTCGATCTGGCCTTGCGGGCCCTGGCCGATGCGGAAGGGATCGAGCCCACCGAAGCAGAGATCGACGTGGAGCTGGCCAACATGGGCGAGCAGCTCGAACTGAGTGCTGAGCAGGTCCGCGAGCAGCTCGATCAGGCTGGACGGCTGGCGGCGGTACGCTCTGAGCAGCGCAAGGCCAAGGCGATGCGCTGGCTGATCGATTCGGTCGACGTGGTCGACGAGGACGGCAATCCGGTGTCCCGGGAGGACCTCGGACTGGACGGGAACCATGACGCGGCCGAGGAACGGGTCGAGGAGGACGAACGGACTGATGACCGAAACGGGTCCGAAGGCTCGGATCCGGACCAGGTCGACAACGAGGAGGGTTCGCAGTGAGCATCACGGAAGCAACCAGTCGGATGGACGTCCAGGCCTACAGCGTTCCCTGGGTCGTGGAGTCGACGAGTCGGGGCGAGCGGAACTATGACCTGTACTCGCGGCTGTTGCGCGAGCGCATCATCTTCCTCGGCACACCGATCAACGACACCGTGGCCAACCTGGTCTGCGCCCAGCTCCTCTTTCTGGAGTCGGAAGAGGCCGACAAGGACATCCATCTCTACATCAACTCACCCGGGGGCGATATCACCGCCCTGTTCGCCATCTACGACACCATGAAGTACATCAAGCCGGACATGTCCACCTTCTGCTTCGGCCAGGCAGCCTCCGCTGCCGCCGTGCTCCTCGGAGCCGGAGCGAAGAGCAAGCGGTTCGCGCTGCCCCATGCCCGGATCCTCCTTCATCAACCCTTCGGAGGAGTCGAGGGCCAGGCGAGCGACATCGAGCTCCAGGCCAAGGAGATCCTGAGGATGCGTGACCTGTTGAACGGCATGCTGGCCCACGACACGGGCCAGACCGTGGAACGGGTGTCCAAGGACACCGATCGGGACTTCATCATGACCGCGGAGGAGGCAGTCGACTACGGGTTGATCGACGAGGTGATCACCGCCCGTGACGTGCCGGCAATGGAGGCCGTGGGCGCAGCCTGAGAAGGCCGTGGGCGCAGGGTCGGGGATGGGCGTTTGACCAGTCGGAGGTGTCCCAGCCGCTAGGGTTGTGACGGTTGGAGTCTCGGGGTCCGGCAGTCGTGAGTTTGCCGGACGACGATCCCCGGGCTTCGCAGCCCGAGCACGGCTCGGGCGACGAGCAGTGAAGACGAGCAGGGACGGCACGACGAGCACGGACGGCTGACACAAGGACGCGAGGAACCGAAGTGGCGAAGTTCGGAGACGGTGGCGATCTGGTGAAATGCAGTTTCTGCGGCAAGTCGCAGAAACAGGTCAAGAAGCTAATCGCCGGACCGGGTGTGTACATCTGCGACGAGTGCATCGAGCTGTGCAACGACATCATCGCAGAAGAGCTGGCCGAGACCACCGAACTGTCGTTCGACGATCTACCGAAGCCCAAGGAGATCTACGAGTTCCTCAACGACTACGTCATCGGGCAGGAGTACGCCAAGAAGATCCTGTCGGTGGCGGTCTACAACCATTACAAGCGGGTCCAGGCGGGTAGCGCGGCTTCCCATGACAGTGACGTCGAGCTGTCGAAGTCAAACATCCTGCTTCTCGGGCCGACCGGTTGCGGCAAGACCCTGTTGGCACAGACGCTGGCCCGAATGCTCAACGTCCCCTTTGCCATCGCCGACGCCACGGCATTGACCGAGGCCGGGTACGTCGGCGAAGACGTCGAGAACATCCTGCTCAAGCTCATTCAGGCCGCCGACTACGACGTCAAGCGGGCGGAGACCGGGATCATCTACATCGACGAGATCGACAAGATCGCCAGGAAGTCGGAGAACCCGTCCATCACCCGTGACGTCTCCGGCGAAGGGGTGCAACAGGCGCTACTCAAGATCCTCGAAGGAACCACGGCGTCGGTGCCTCCCCAGGGAGGTCGCAAGCATCCCCACCAGGAGTTCATCCAGATCGACACCACCAACGTCCTGTTCATCTGCGGTGGTGCCTTCGCCGGGATCGACACCATCATCGAGAACCGCATCGGCCGCAAGGGCATGGGTTTCCGCGCCGAAGTCCGCAAGACCTCCGAGCGGGACGATTCCGAGCTCCTCCGCCTGGTGTTGCCCGAGGATCTGATGAAGTTCGGGCTGATCCCGGAATTCATCGGCCGGCTCCCGGTGGTCAGTGCCGTCTCCCATCTGTACAAGGATGCGCTGATCCGTATCCTGGTCGAGCCGAAGAATGCCCTCACCCGTCAGTACAAGCGGACCTTCGAGCTCGACAACGTGGAGCTCGAATTCACCGATGACGCCCTGGAGGCCGTGGCCGAGCAGGCGCTGTTGCGGGGGACCGGGGCTCGGGGCTTGCGGGCCATCCTCGAAGAAGTGCTCCTGGAGGTCATGTACGACCTGCCCAGCCGGTCCGACATCTCCAAGTGCGTGGTCGACCGTGCCGTGGTGCTCGACAAGGTGCATCCGACCCTGGTCCCGCTCAACCGACCGCCGGCCAAGTCGACCCGGAACCGACGGGCTGCCTCCTGACCGGTCCGGTCCGAAGCGTCCGTTCATCGAGCCTGCTCCGCTCGGACCGTCCTCCGTGCCATGACGTCCGCTGATCTCCCTTCGGCCGTGGCCTGGCTCGATGCCCACACGGACTTCGAAGCACAGAGCCCCAATCGGCAGGCGCTTCCCACCTTGGACCGCATCCGCGAGCTGATGAAGCTGACCGGTGCGCCGCACGAGGCGTATCCCTCGATCCACATCACCGGCACGAACGGAAAGGGGTCGACGGCGGCCATGGCGACTGCACTGATCGGCGCCATGGGTCTCAGCGTGGGGACCTATACCAGCCCGAACCTGAGTCGGGTCAACGAGCGCATCGCCCGCAACGGCGAACCGATCGACGACGACGCGTTCTGTACGGTTCTCGAGTCACTGCGGCAGCTCGAGGAACTCATGGATGCTCGGCCGACGCGTTTCGAGCTGCTCACCGCAGCCGCCTTCGTGACCTTCGCCGACGAGGCGGTCGACGTGGCGGTCATCGAGGTGGGGCTGGGAGGGCGTTGGGACTGCACGAACGTCGTCGACGGCGACGTCTGCGTGCTCACCAACGTGAGCTTCGACCATACCGAGGTGCTGGGGCCCACCTTGGAGGACATCGCCCGCGACAAATCCGGGATCTTCAAGGAGGGAAGTCGGGTGGTGATCGGTGAACGTGATCCCTTTCTCGTGGCACTCCTCCACAATGCCGCCGAGCGCGCAGGGGCAGCGGAGGTGCAGCTCCGCGATCGCGACTTCTCCTGTCCGGTGAACCGGCTGGCGGTAGGCGGTCGGCTCATCGACGTGATCACTCCTTTGGCCACCCACCGGGAGCTTCTGCTGCCGCTCCACGGTGCGCATCAGGGCGACAATGCCTCGTGTGCGCTGAGCGCGGTCGAAGCGCTGTTCGGCTCGGCGCTCTCTGACCAGGTGGTCGCCGAGGCGTTCGGCGCTCTGGTCGTGCCCGGTCGGCTGGAGGTCGTGGGCCGGCATCCGCTGGTGGTGGTCGACGGCGCCCACAACGTGGCCGGCATGCAGGCGCTGGCTCGTGCGCTCGCCGAAGAGTTCATCGTCGACGGCACCGCCCGGGCCATCGTCGGAATGCTGGTCGGGCGTGATCCGGTGGCGATGCTGGAGCCGTTGCGATCCGCCGGCGTCCGCGAGGTGACCGCATGCATGCCGGACTCCCCGCGGGCTCTCCCCGCTGAGACGGTGGCCGAGTCGGCCAGGGCGCTCGGAATGACGGCCTCGGTGGTCGAAGCGCCCGCCGATGCGTTGACCAGTGCCCTCGCCGGTGCGGACCCGGCAGACCGCCTGGTCGTCTGTGGTTCCCTCTACGTGGTGGCCGACGCTCGCCGGGTCCTGCCCGGCGGGCCCTCTTGACGCCCCACTCTTGAAGCCCCACGTCGGCTAGCCTGCCCGGCTCGTGGGACGCACCCTGGTCATCTGCAAGCCCGATGCGGTCGAACGCGGCCTGGTGGGCGACATCATCGGACGGATGGAGGCCAGGGGCCTGCGTCTGGTGGCTTGTGACTTGAGGATGATCGATGCAGATGTGGCTCGCCGGCACTACGCCGAACACGAAGCCAAGCCGTTCTTCGCCGGGTTGGTCGAGTTCATCACCCGGTCACCGGCCATGGTCATGGTGGTCGATGGACCCGAGAACACCGTCAAGATGGTGCGATCCCTGATGGGTGCCACCGATCCGGTGGACGCCGCGCCGGGGACGATCCGGGGAGATCTGGCCACCGAGATGACCGAGAACCTGATCCACGGATCGGACTCGACGGAGTCGGCGGCCCGGGAGATCCGGTTGTTCTTCCCACGACTGGATTGAGACCCGGCACCGCGCGTGCCGTCGGACCCGGCCCGGTCCCACCGACCTGTGACAAGCCGGGGGGACCTTGTGCCCGCTCCGCCGATCCCGTAGCCTGTTGGTCGCAACCCGCTGTGTCGGCCCACTGCAAAGGGGTCGGGAGGCTGCAGCCCATAGGTGGTCGGGTGCCGGAACGTGGTACCGACCGAAGACCGACGGAGGAGTGCATCTCGGATGGGCGACAACAATTTCTCGATGCTCGGCCGGGACATGGCCGTGGACCTCGGAACCGCGAACACCCTCGTGTACGTCCGCGGCCGGGGCATCGTGCTCAACGAGCCCTCGGTGGTCGCCGTCAACGTGAAGGACGGCCGCCCGCTGGCCGTCGGTGCCGAAGCGAAGCGCATGATCGGCCGGACACCTAGCCATATCCAGGCGATCAGGCCGTTGAAGGACGGGGTCATCGCCGACTTCGAGATCTGCGAAAAGATGCTCCGCTACTTCATCCACCGCGTCCACCAGCGGCGATTCGCCAAGCCGCGCATGGTCATCTGCGTCCCGTCGGGGATCACCGGCGTGGAGCAGCGCGCGGTCATGGAGGCGGCCGAGTACGCGGGGGCCCGGCGCGCCTTCATCATCGAGGAGCCGATGGCGGCGGCCATCGGTGCGGGCCTTCCGGTACACGAACCGACCGGCAACATGGTGGTGGACATCGGCGGAGGGACCACCGAGGTGGCCGTCATCTCGTTGGGGGGTATCGTCACCAGCCAGTCCATCCGCATCGGCGGAGACGAACTGGACGAGGCGATCGTGTCGTTCGTGAAGAAGGAGTACAGCCTGGCCCTCGGTGAGCGCACCGCGGAGGAGATCAAGATCGCTCTCGGCTCTGCCTACGAGCTCGAGGAAGAGCTGCACGCCGAGATCCGGGGCCGAGATCTGGTCACGGGGCTGCCGAAAACCGTGGTCATCTCGACCCAGGAGATCCGAAGGGCCATCGAGGAACCGGTATCGGCCATCGTGGACGCGGTGAAGGTGACCCTCGATCGCACCCCTCCCGAGCTGGCCGCCGACATCATGGAGCAGGGGATCGTTCTCACCGGCGGTGGGGCCCTGCTCCACGGACTCGACAGCCGTCTCACCAGCGAGACGGGGATGCCCATCGTGGTCGCCCGAGATCCGCTCAACTGTGTCGCGGTGGGTAGCGGTCAGTGCCTGGAGGAGTTCGAGGCCCTGAAGCAGGTCCTCATCACGTCCTCGGCGCGCTGATCGATCCGAGGGCTCGTCTCCCGTGGCGCCGGCGCGGCGTTCCCGCCGCCCCCGCACCACCCTGCTCCTCCTGGTCCTGGCCTCGGTCGCCATCATCACGTTGGACGCACGGGGTGGCTTCAACCGCATCGCGTCGGGGGCGCGGTCGGCGGCGTCCGACGTCTTCAGCCCCATCCGCTCGGGGGTCGACGGATTGATCGAGCCCGCGGGTAACTTCCTCGCCGGAGCCGTCAATTACGGCGCAGTCCGGCAGCAGAACGAGAAGCTCCAGGCCGAGATCGGCCGGCTCCACCAAGAGCAGGCGGCAAGCGGCGACACCGAGCAGGCGTTGCGCCAGCTGAGCGCCCTGCTCCACCTTCCCTTCGTCGGCAATCTCCAGACGGTGCCGGCCGAGGTGACCGACTACGGGACGAGCAATTTCGCAGCCACCATCGACATCGACGTCGGCCGCGACCAGGGGGTCCAACTGGGGATGCCCGTCGTCGGATCTGGCGGCCTCGTGGGCCAGATCGTGCAGGCCAACCACTCGACGTCGACCGTCCGCCTGATCACCGACGGCCAGTCCGCCGTCGGGGTTCGCTACGGACCGGCCGGATCGTTGGCGCTGCTCTCGGGCCAGGGAATCGGCAGGCCGCTCACCGCCGATCTCATCCCGGCCAACACGTCACTGAAGAAGGGCGAGGTGTTCACGACCAGCGGGCTCCAGGGTGCGGTCTTCCCGGGTGGCATCCCGGTGGCCAGGGTGGTGACCTCGGGGACCAGCGCCGCCGGCATCCAAGAGACCGTCCGGCTCGAACCGCTCGCCGATCTCGGAAACCTCCGGTACGTGTCGGTCCTGCTCTGGGGGCCGGGAACATGAACACCACCACGTTCACCGGTGCGGTGCGGGTGACCTTCATCGTCGCAGTCTTCACGGTCGTCCAGCAGACGGTGATGATCGATCTGCGGATCGGGGGAATCCACCCCGACATCCTGGTGGTGCTGCCGATCGTGGCCGGAGTGGCGGGTGGACCGAGCCGGGGCGCGACCATGGGCTTCTGGGTCGGCCTGGTCGCCGATCTCTTCCTCCCGACTCCCTTCGGCCTATCGGCCCTGGTCGGGACCATCATCGGCTTCACCACCGGGCTCGGCACCCTGGCCCTCGACCGGACGGCCAAGTGGTTGACCGTCGTGGCGGCACTGGTCGCCAGCGCATGCTACGAGGTGCTCTACGGCGCGCTCGGTTCGGTCCTCGGTCAGCCGCAGATGCTCCACGTCGACTTCCCCCTCATCGTCGTGGTGGTGGGGGTGGTCAACGCCATCGTGGCCCTGCTCGCCCTGCGGATGGTGGTCTGGGCGTTGCCCGAGGGCTCCACCGAGCGGATGCCCCTTTCGGGCATGTCGCTCGGTCCGACCCGGTGAGGACGGGACTCGCCATCCTGCCGGCCACCACCTCGGTCCTCCAGGATCCTCCGAGTACACTCGGTGCACGCATGCAGTCCCTCTGGCCCCGCGTCGAACCGCTGCTTTCCCAGGTGACGAAGCCCGCGCGCTACATCGGTGGCGAGCTCGGCGCCCGATCGCCCGAGCACGGCTGCGCATCGTTGGCGTGGCTGCTGGTCTATCCGGACACCTATGAGATCGGTCTCCCCAACCAGGGACTCCAGATCCTCTACGAAATCCTGAACGAGCGGCCCGACTCCGTCGCCGAGCGTGCCTATGCCCCCTGGGTGGACATGGAGGCCGCCATGCGCCGGGCGGGTGTTCCCCTGTTCTCCCTGGAGAGCACGGCCGCGGCCCGAGACTTCGACGTGATGGCCTTCAACCTCTCGGCCGAGCTCGTCTATACCAACGTCCTCAACCTGATCGACCTGGCCGGCATGCCCGTCCGTGCCGAACGGCGCGGCCCGGACGATCCGCTGGTGATCGCCGGTGGCCACTGCGCTTTCAATCCCGAGCCGTTGGCCGATTTCGTCGACTGTTTCGTGATCGGAGACGGTGAGGAGGTGGTGGGTGAGATCACCGACGTGCTCGCCAACCTCGGTGCCGACCGCGCCCACGCCTCGCCACCCGACGACCGCACCGGGTCCTCCCACCGCGGGTGGGCGGCCGACCGCGATGGGGTGTTGCGTTCCCTGTCCCGAATCGACGGGGTCTACGTCCCCGCCTGCTACGAGGCCCACCCCTCGGGCGTGGTGCCGCGACACGACGGCGTACCCGATCGGGTCGAGAAGCGGACCATCGGCGACCTGGCCGACTGGCCCTATCCGAAGCGCCAGCTGGTCCCGCTCATCGAGGTGGTCCACGACCGGTTGAACGTCGAGTTGTTCCGCGGGTGCACCCGTGGCTGTCGCTTCTGCCAGGCGGGGATGATCACCCGACCTGCCCGCGAACGTCCGGCCGACCAGGTCCGCACCATGGTCGGTGAGGGGCTGCGCCGGACCGGATACGACGAAGTGGCGCTGACCTCCCTGTCCAGCGCCGACTACTCCGGTATCGAGGGCGTGGTCACCTCGATCATCGAGGACCCGGCCTGTTCGGGTCAGGTGTCCGTCTCGCTTCCCAGCCTGCGGGTCGACGCCTTCACCGTCGGCATTTCGGCCCAGATCCAGCGGGTCCGGCGCACCGGGTTGACCTTCGCGCCGGAAGGGGGGACCTGGCGCATGCGGCAGGTCATCAACAAGCTCATCTCCGAGGAGGACCTCTACTCCGCGGTGGACGCTGCCTTCAGCCAGGGTTGGAGGCGGATCAAGCTCTACTTCCTCATCGGGCTCCCCACCGAGACCGACGAGGACACCCTGGGGATCGTCTGCTTGGCCGAGCAGTGCGTGGCCATCGGGCTTCGCTACCACAAGGGGGTCACTGTCACCGCCTCGGTGGGTGGATTCGTGCCCAAACCCCAGACCCCGTTCCAGTGGTTCGGGCAGAACACCATCGAGGAGCTGACCCGGAAGATCCACCTCCTCCGGGACGCCTCCCGCGGCGTGCGGGGCCTCAAGGTCCGCTGGCACGATGCCCGGGCGACGGCGGTCGAAGGTCTTCTCAGCCGCGGCGACCGGCGGATCGGCTCGGTCATCGAGCAGGTGTGGCGGAATGGCGGGACCTTTCAGGAATGGTCAGAGCACTTCGACGTGGACCTCTGGCGTACGGCGCTGGCCGACCACGGAGGTTCGTTCGAGGACGCGGTGTACCGCCATCGCACCGAGGACGAGGTTCTGCCCTGGGACCACATCTCCGCCGGCCTCCACCGTGACTTCCTGTGGGGGGAGTGGCTCGACGCCCTCGGTGCCCACGGCCTGCCCGACTGCCGATGGACGCCCTGTTACGACTGTGGTGCATGCACCGGTTTCGGAGTGGAGCACGTCGTCGCCTCGGCCGTCCCGCCGGCGGGGGGAAGCCAGGGTACCGGTCAGGATCTCGCGTCCGGCGGCCAGGTGCCGGTACGATTCCTGCCCACGGCGCCATCCGGCGCCGATCCGGCCGGTCGGTCGGAGGATCGACCCGTGGCCCGGGCTGGAGAGGGGAGGAGCTGAGGTGCCTGTCCGCTTCCGCTTCTCAAAGCTGGGCCGGATCCGGTTCACCAGCCAGCGGGACGTGGCCCGGATGTGGGAGCGCGCCCTCAGGCGGGCCGATCTCCCCGTCGCCCACACCCGGGGCTTCTCGCCCCGGCCCCGGCTGAGCTTCGGGCTCGCGCTTCCCACCGGCTGTGAGTCGCTGGCCGAGTACGTCGACGTGGTGCTGGACCCGGATCGGCCGCCGGTCCCCGACGAGGAGGTCGGCGGGCTCGCGCCGGTCGTGAGCCGGCTGCTGCCCGAGGGCATCGAAGTCGATGCGGTCGGACTGGTCGACCGGGGAGCGGTCTCGCTCCAGCAGGAGGTGACCTCGTGCACGTGGACGATCTGGTTCCGTGCCGTCACCCACTCCGCGCTCGGGGAGCTGGTGGCCTCGATGCTGGCCCGCGAGCAGGTCCCCATCGTGCGCGAGCGCAAGGGGACCTCGGTACTCGACGACCTGAGACCGTCGGTGCTCGATCTCGCCTTGCTGTCACCAGCCGAAGCGCCGGGCGCACCGACGACCGAGCCGGTGGCGGGCCTGATGGCTGAGCTGGCCACCAGGCCGCGGGGTGTCCGGCCCGGCGAACTGGTCTCCGGCCTCGTCGCGATGGGTGCCGGTGGCGGTCCGGCGCAACCCCCGGTGCTCGACCGGGCATGCAGGACACAACAGTGGATCGAGTGCGACGGCGAGCGCCGGGAGCCCCTTGGCGGGCGCCCGGGCGCGGCCGGGCGCGCCCCGTACGCCCTGGAGCGTGCGTCGTGAGCAGGTTCAGAAGGGACTCCGATGTCAGATTCAAGTGCCGGCCGACCGGCCGAGAACGTGGCCGACCCACCGGGTCACGAGCCCGCCACCCCTGGGGTGCCGGGGCCCGGGTCCGGAACCGAACAGCGGGGGCCGACCCCACCGCCAGTACCTGACCGGGCCGACGGCGCGGGCCGTCGGCGCCGGGGCTCGAGGGGAGGTCGGGGGCGGAACCGGTCCGGTCCGTCCCGGGTCGGGGTGACGCCCACCGAGGCCGACGGAGGTCCCGAGCCGGAGCGCGTCGCGACCGGCGTGGCGGAGGGCCACCCCGCAGAGAGGACCGCACCCGGCCGGTCGGTACCGGCGGGCCCCACGGCCGGCGCGCCGGCCCCATCGACGCCGAGCCGACCCGACTCGCGGCCCAAGATCGGGGACACCCGCCCGGCCCCGGCCGGCGGTCCCACACAGGACACGGCGCCGCGCGTTGCGTCACCCAAGGCTCCCCCGTCGCCGGTGGCCCGCGCCGCGGGAGCCGGCGGCGGTGGCGTGAAGAGCACCTCCTCTCGCCGGAGCCGGACGAGGGTTCGGAGCCAGTCCGAGGACCGGGCGGAGGGGCGCAGCCGTGGACGCGAGCGGGGCGGCAAGGCGGTCGGGCGGTACGCCATCTGCGTGCACGTCCGTCCGCAGATGACCCAGATCGCGCTGCTGGAAGGGCGGACACTGGTCGAGCACTACATCTCGAGGGCCGAGGACGACGCCACCCAGATCGACGGAAACATCTACCGGGGCAGGGTCCAGAACGTGCTTCCAGGCATGGAGGCCGCCTTCATCGACATCGGCACCCCGAAGAACGCGGTGCTCTACCACGGGGACGTCCGCTACGACAGGGACGACATCGATGTCGGGACCGGCTCGGGCCAGCCCCGAATCGAGCATCTGCTGCGCCCTGGCCAGACCATCCTGTGCCAGGTGACCAAGAACCCCATCGGTGCCAAAGGTGCCCGGCTGACCCAGGAGGTCTCCCTTCCCGGCCGGTTCGTCGTGCTGGTGCCGAACAGCACCGCCTACGGGATCTCCAAGCGCCTTGACGACAGCGAGCGCAAGCGGCTCCGGCGGATCGTGGACGCGGTGCGACCCAAGGGGCACGGTCTGATCGTCCGGACGGCAGCCGCCGGTGCCTCGGCCGAGGAGCTCTCAGGTGACGTCGAGCGCCTGACAGCTGAGTGGGAGGGCATCGCCGAGGCCTCGACCACCGGGGTGGGGCCGGCCCTGCTGTACCGCGAGCCGGCCATCGCGCTGCGGGTCATCAGGGAGGAGCTCAACGCCGAGTACCGGAGCGTGCTGATCGACGACTTCGGGCTCTACCAGCAGGTCCACGAGTACGTCGGCGACGTCAACCCCGAGCTGGCCGAACGCATCGAGTACTTCGACCAGGACCAGGAGCCGTTGCCGCTGTTCGAACGCCATCACGTGCACGAGCAGCTCCACAGAGCTCTCGACCGCAAGGTGTACCTCCCCTCCGGAGGCTCCCTGGTCATCGACCGAACCGAGGCGCTGACGGTGATCGACGTCAACACCGGCAAGAACGTGGGCAAGAGCAACCTCGAGGAGACCGTCTTTCGCAACAACCTCGAGGCCGCCGAGGAAGTGGCCCGCCAGCTGCGCCTTCGTGACATCGGCGGGATCATCGTCATCGACTTCATCGATATGGAGATCCGGGAGAATCGCGACAAGGTGGGGAGTGCCCTTCGTTCGGCCCTGGCCAGGGACAAGACCCGCACACAGGTGTTCGACATCTCCGAGCTCGGACTGGTGGAGATGACCCGCAAGCGGGTGTCGGAAGGCCTCATCGAGTCACTGTCGACCACCTGCACGCTCTGTGACGGGCGGGGCATCATCTTCGAAGATCCCGACCGTTGAGCGTGCTCTGCCAGCCCTGCGAGCCCGGTGCGCCCGTCGTCGGGGTGCCGCCTCCTCCGGTGTAGAGTCGCTGCCATGTACGCCGTGATCCGAACCGGAGGCAAGCAAGAGCGGGTCGAGGAAGGCCAGACTCTCCGGGTGGAGCTCCTTCCGTTGGAGCCCGGTGCAGAGGTGACCTTCGTTCCGGTCCTGCTCGTCGACGGGGGGACGGTGCTCGCCACCCCGGTCGAGCTGGCCGGATCATCGGTGACGGCCACGGTGGTGGGCGAGGAGCAGGGCGAGAAGATCCGGGGCTTCACCTACAAGCCGAAGTCGAACCAGAGCACCCGCTGGGGGCACCGGCAGCGGTACTCCACGATCACCATCGGGTCGATCGCGGTGGCCGGGTAGCGGGCACACGCCGAGCACAAGGAGTCCTCGATGTCCAAGACCAAAGGTGGTGGGTCCACCCGTAACGGGCGCGACTCGAATGCGCAGCGCCTCGGAGTGAAGGCCTTCGGCGGTACCACCGTGCCGGCCGGAGCGATCCTCGTCCGCCAGCGGGGGACCAAGTTCCATCCGGGGGTCAACGTGGGCCTTGGCGGTGACGACACCCTGTTCGCGCTCGCCGACGGCACCGTGCGCTTCTCGACTCGAAAGGGACGCAAGCTGGTCGACGTCGTCTCGGGGTCCTGAGCCCCGAGGCATTGGAGGGGCGGTTCGTACCCGGGCCGGGTCGTACCGGGCCGGGACGGTCGCCTCGGTAGGATCGGAGGATGTCCGGCTTCGTCGACGAGGCACAGCTCCACGTGAAGGCCGGAGACGGGGGTGCCGGTGCGGTGTCGTTCCGGCGCGAAGCGCACGTGGACCGTGGTGGCCCCGACGGAGGTGACGGCGGAAGGGGCGGCAGTGTCTGGCTGGTGGCCTCGACCAATCACTCCTCCCTCCTCGGCTTCCGTGACCACCCGCACCGGCGGGCGGGGGACGGCGGGCACGGCGGGGGGAAGAAGCGGCACGGTGCCCGGGGGGCCGACCTCGAAGTGCCGGTTCCGGCCGGCACCCGGGCACGCGACGCGGAGGGCAGGCTCCTCGTCGACCTGGTGACCCCAGGCGACCGTTGGCTGGCCGGCGAGGGAGGCCGCGGCGGGCGGGGGAACGCCGGTTTCCTCAGCAACCGGCGCCGGGCACCTTCCTTCGCCGAGCAGGGGGAACGGGGGCACGAGCAGTGGTACGACCTGGAACTGGCCCTGGTGGCCGACGTGGCCCTGGTCGGGATGCCCAATGCCGGCAAGAGCACCCTGATCTCCCGGATCTCGGCGGCCAGGCCCAAGATCGCCGACTACCCCTTCACCACCCTCGAGCCCCACCTCGGAGTGGTGCGGGCCGGCCAGGGATCGGACTTCACCGTGGCTGACATTCCTGGTCTGGTGGAGGGTGCGGCGCAAGGTCGTGGGCTCGGCCACCGGTTCCTCCGCCACGTGACGCGCGCCCGGGTGCTTGTCGTCCTCATCGGAACCGATCCCGTGCTCGACGGTCCCCCGGCCGCACAGGAACGGATCCTCCTCGACGAGCTCGGACGGTACGAGCCAGAGCTGCTCGACCGTCCCCGGTTGCTGGTGGGATCGAAGAGCGATGCCGGAATTCCGGCCGGGTCCGAAGGGTTCCGGCCCGACCTGTCGGTGTCGGCGGTGACCGGGTCCAACATGGACGTCCTGGTACACCGGTTGGCCCGGCTGGTCGAATCCGCCCGGGGTGAGCATGCCGAGGTCGAGGGCACCATCGTCGTCCATCGACCCACGCCCGGGGGCATCGACGTGGTGGCCATCGGTGGGGGGGCCTACCGGGTCGAGGGCAGGGCGGCCGAACGGGCGGTGGCCCTCAACGACGTGACCACCGACGAGGCGGCCGCCTACATCGCACAACGGCTCCGTCGAATTGGCGTGGACCGGGCTCTGGCTCGGGCCGGAGCGCGAGACGGCGATGTCGTCCACATCGGCGACCTCGCATTCGAGTGGTTCCGCGACCAGCCGGACCATGTCGGGACGCCGGGCCGTGGCCGGTCGTGACCACCGCCTCGCCGCCGGTTGAGGGGGGCGACGGTTCATCCACGCCGGATTCGCCCTCCCTGCGCCCGAGCACGATCGTGGTCAAGGTGGGCTCGTCGTCGGTGACCACCGCGTCGGGGCAGGTGGACGTGGCCGCCATCGACAAGGTTGCCACCGAGGTCGCCGAGGTCCGTGCCGAAGGGATGCGTGCCGTCGTCGTCACCTCGGGTGCCGTAGCTGCGGGATGGACAGAGCTCGGAGCCGGCACCGCCCGGCCCTCGGACCCGGTGACCCTGCAGGCCGCTTCGGCGGTCGGTCAGCACCGGTTGATGACGGTGTGGAGTGACGCGCTCGCCCGTCGTGGGCTCCTCGCCGGTCAGGTCCTGCTGGCACCGCTCGACTTCGTGCAGCGGAGCCAGTACCTGCACGCCCGGCGGGTGCTCGGCCGGCTGATCGAGCTCGGTGTGGTCCCCGTCGTCAACGAGAACGATGCCGTGGCCGACGAGGAGATCCGCTTCGGCGACAACGACCGCCTGGCCGCCCTCTGCGCACATCTGGTCGCGGCTGACCTGTTGGTACTGCTCACCGATACGGCCGGCCTTTGGACCGGGGACCCGAGCCGGACCGAAGGTCACTCGCTCATCGAGGAGGTCATCGAGATCGATCACGAGCTCGAGCGCATGGCCGGTGGTCCGGGGTCGGTCGCCGGTAGTGGCGGGATGGCCTCCAAGCTGGCCGCCGCCAACATCGCGGTGTGGTCCGGGGTAGAGGCGGTCATCGCCGATGCCTCCCGTCCCGGAGTGCTCGCGGACGTCGTCGGAAGGACACCGGGGGTGGGCACCCGTTTCGTCCGCCGTGCACGACGGCTTCCGGCCCGCAAGCTGTGGATCGCCTTCGCGGTGGGCGCGTCGGGGACGATCGAGGTCGACGATGGTGCACGGCGAGCGCTGGTCGAGCGGGGCCGCTCGTTGCTGCCGGCCGGGGTGGTGGCCACCTCGGGCACCTACGGCATCGATGACGCCGTCGAGCTCTCCGGCCCAGACGACATGGTCTTCGCCAAGGGCCTGGTGCGCCAACCGGCGCCGGTGGTGGCCAAATGGGCGGGGCGCCGGTCGATCGAGCTCCCCGAGGACACCCCCCCCGAGATCATCCACCGCGACGACCTGGTCGTCCTGGACTGATCCGGGACCGGCACCGACCGGCACCGAAAGGCACCGGCGCCGTCGGAGCCCCGATCCGGCCACGGGTAGTCTGGTGACGTGCCGGCCACCCCACCCCTCGTCGACCTGGGTCGCCGCGCCAGGGCGGCCGGGCGCCACCTGGCCACGTCGTCGTCTGCCGCCAGGAACGAGGCCCTTTGGCGTGCCGCCGAGCTGCTCGAGCAACGCCGAGAACTCGTGCTCGCAGCCAACGCCGACGATCTCACCCGGGCCGCCGCCGACGGCGTCGAGTCGACCTCACTCGACCGACTGCGACTCGACGACGAGCGGCTGGCTTGGATGGCCGATGGGCTCAGGAGTGTCGCCTCGTTGCCCGATCCGGTGGGAGAGGTGCTCGAGGGCTGGGTGCGTCCGAACGGCCTGCGGGTCGAACGGGTGCGGGTTCCCCTCGGTGTGATCGGCATCATCTACGAGAACCGCCCAAACGTGACCAGCGACGCAGCCGGACTCTGCGTCAAGTCGGGCAACGCCGTACTGCTCCGCGGCTCCTCGACAGCCGTGTCCTCCAACCGGGTGATCGCCACCGTTCTGCGCGATGCGCTGCGAAAGGCCGGCCTCCCCGAGGCGGCCGTCGGCCTGGTCGAAGACACCACCCGGGAGTCTGCCGTCTCCTTCATGCAGCTGGAGGGCATCATCGACTGCCTCATCCCACGGGGCGGTCCGTCCCTTCTGGCCTCGGTGCGTGCGCACGCGACCGTGCCCACCGTCATCGACGGCGCCGGAAACTGTCATGTGTACGTCGATCGGACCGCCGATCTCCCCATGGCCGAGGCCATCATCGTCAATGCCAAGCTGCAACGCCCCGGGGTGTGCAACAGCGCCGAAACCCTGCTGGTTCACCGGGAGGTCGCGACCGAGCTGCTGCCGAAGGTTGCCACTTCCCTCGCTTCGGTCACCCTCCTCGGGGACGAGTCCTCTTGCCGGCTGGTGCCCGGGATGCTCCCGGCCACCGAGGACGACTTCGCAACCGAATTCCTCGGTCCGACACTGGCGGTGGCGGTGGTGGACGATCTGGAGGAGGCCATCGACCACATCGCCCGGTTCGGCACCGGCCATTCGGAGGCCATCGTGACCACCGATCTGGCCACTGCCGGCCGGTTCACCGCCGCGGTGGATGCAGCCGCCGTGCTGGTGAACGCCTCGACCCGGTTCGTCGACGGACAGGAGCTCGGCCTTGGAGCGGAGATCGGCATCTCCACCCAGAAGCTGCACGCCCGAGGTCCGATGGGGCTCCGCGATCTCACTTCGGTCAGGTACGTGATCACCGGGAACGGCCAGGTCCGGACGTGACCGTGTCCGATCCGACCAGGGGGGGGACCGGGCAGGATGAGACCATCACGTCGGGATTCCCGGTGCCAGACGAGTACCGTTTCCGGTCCATCGATCAGGTGCGATCCGGGCTCGCCTCGGTCCACTACCTGGCCGACGACGGCATCGCCGGCGTCGTCTACCTCGCCGACCACCTGGCGAAGCCGGTGCTGGTCGAGGGACCGGCCGGTACCGGCAAGACCGAGCTGGCCAAGTCGGTGGCCCGGCTCACCGGAGGCCGCCTGATCCGGCTCCAGTGCTACGAGGGGCTGGACGAGTCGAAGGCACTGTACGAATGGAACTACAAGAAGCAGCTCCTGCGCATCCAGGCCGACCAGGGTCAGGACTGGCGCGAGCTCGAGGACGACATCTTCTCCGAGGAGTTCCTGCTCACCAGGCCGCTCCTCGAGGCCATCCGGTCGACCGAGCCGGTGGTGCTCCTGGTGGACGAAGTCGATCGGGTGGAGCTGGAGACAGAGGCGCTCCTCTTGGAGATCCTCTCGGAGTACCAGGTCTCCATCCCCGAGCTCGGTACGGTGCGGGCCAGCAGGATCCCCTTGGTATTCCTCACCTCGAACAACACCCGCGAGCTGTCCGAGGCGCTCAAGCGGCGTTGTCTGTACCTCCACATCGACTACCCCGATCTTGACCGGGAGCGGGCCATCATCGAGACCCGGGTGGCGGGCATCAGCGAGGTGCTGGCTGACCAGGTGGCCCGGATCGTGCGCTCCATCCGGACCTTGGACCTGAAGAAGGATCCGTCGGTGTCCGAGACTCTCGATTGGGCACGGACCCTCGTCCTCCTGGGGGTGCAGTCGGTCGACGCCGAGCGGGCCCGGGACACACTGCACATCCTGTTGAAGTACCAGTCGGACATCGACCGGGCGGCCAAGGAGCTCGCCGGGGTCGACGAGACCAGCTGAGGGGGATCGGGTCGGTGCTCGATCTGCTCGCCGGGTTCGTGGCCGAGCTCCGGGCCAACGGCATCCCAGTCTCCCTGACCGAGCACCTCGACGCCGCGGAGGCACTCGGTCATGTCCCGTTGGAGGACCGGCAGGCGCTCAAGTACACCCTCGGTGCCAGTTTGGTGAAGTCGTCGGCTCACTGGCGGGCCTACGAGACCGCCTTCGAGATCTACTTCTCCACCCGGGTCCCCGGAACCGGGACGGAGGGATTGTCGGCCGACGGTGGGGGTTCCGGAGACCCCTCGGCCGGTTCGACGCGGGGTGGCGATGGGCAGGGACCCGGGACCGGTAGCGGTTCCGGCGAGGGCATGACGCCGACCGAGCTGGCCGATCTGCTCTACAAGGCCCTGCTCGGCTCGAACGACGCCATGATGACCGCAGTGGCCCGCCAGGCCGTTTCGCGCTACGCGGGGATGGAGGCTGGCCGGCCGGTCGGAGGCACGTACTACCTCTACCGCACCCTGCGGAATCTCGATCTCGACACCGTCCTCGACCGGCTGATCGCCGAGGCGCGCGCCGGAGCATCGCGACGTCTGGACGGCGCCGGTGAGCGACTGTCCGACCGGCCGGAGGATCCACTGCCCGACGACCCGCCCCCGTTCACCACCCTGGAGGAGCGTCTGCTGCGCGACGAGTACCAGTCGCGCATCGAGCGGTTGCGCAAGGAGATCGAGGACGAGATCCGTCGCCGCCTGGTGGAGGATCGGGGACGCGAGGCGCTGGCCAAGTCCATCCGGAAGCCGCTTCCCGAGGACATCGACGTCATGCACGCCACCCGCGACGAGCTGGTGGCCCTGCGGAAGTCGTTGCGTCCACTGTCGCGCAAGCTGGCCGTCCGTCTGGCCCGTAAACGCCGTCACGGTCGCAGGGGGCCACTCGATTTCCGATCCACTGTCCGCCACTCGCTGGCCACCGGAGGCGTGCCCCTCGAGCCGAAGTTCCGCTACCCGCGGCCGTCGAAGCCCGAGATCCTGGTGATCGCGGACATCTCGGGGTCCGTGGCCTCCTTCGCCCGTTTCACCCTGCACCTGGTCCACGCCATCAGCACCCAATTCTCCAAGGTGCGGAGCTTCGTCTTCATCGACGGGATCGACGAGGTGACCAGCTTCTTCGACGGGGTGGACGATCCTGCCGACGCCGTTCAACGGATCAACACCGAAGCCGACGTGATCTGGGTCGACGGGCACTCCGACTACGGGCACGCACTCATGGTGTTCTGGGAGCGGTGGGGTGAGGAGATCACTCCTCGAACCAGCGTGTTGCTGCTCGGGGACGCCCGCAACAACTACCACGCCTCACAATCGTGGGTGGTGAAGGCGATCGCCGGACGGGCCCGGCACGTCTACTGGCTCAACCCCGAGCCTGAGTCCTATTGGGACTCGGGAGACTCGATCGTGAGCGAGTACGCCAACCACTGCGACACCGTGGTGGAGTGCCGGACGCTGCGTCAGCTCGAGCGGTTCGTGGGCGAACTGGCGTGAGCGCCAGCTCCGGGAGCTTCGACGGTCTCACCGGTACCGCCGACAATTCCGATCGGCGGCCTCGACCGGGGAGCGGCGCGGGGTCGGTCCTCGCGCCTCCACCGGGCATCGCCACGTCCGCCCCTGTCCACCAGGAGTCGACTCGCCTGGTGCTGGTCCGTCATGGCGAAGCAGTGTGCAACGTCTCGGGGGTCTGTGGCGGGCCGAGGGGCTGCACGGGTTTGACCGAGCGCGGCCGGATCCAGGTCGAAGGGCTCCGCGACCGGGTTGGCGCCACCGGCGAGCTCGCCGGCTGCCAGGCTCTCTACGCAAGCATCCTGCCCCGGGCCACGGAGACCGCCGCGCTGCTCGCGCCCGCCCTGTGTGGTGAGGCCGGGATCGTACCCGAGGTGACGACCGACTGCGGGCTGTGCGAGCTGCATCCGGGGGCAGCCGACGGGCTGACCTGGGAGGAGTATGCCCAAGCGTTCGCCGCCCCGAATTGGGACATCGACCCGGGGCGGGCCATCGCACCGGGGGGCGAGAGCTGGACCGGCTTCGTCAACCGGGTGTCGATCGCCCTTCAGGCCGTTGCCGACCGGCACCGCGGTCAGCTGGTGGTGATGGCCTGCCACGCCGGGGTGATCGAGGCGTCGCTGCTGTCGAAGCTCCCGGTCGCCGGAGGTATCGGGGGCGCCAGATTGCACCTCGCCACTGCGCACGCCTCGATGACCACGTGGGAGACCGGCCTCGGGGGGTGGAGACTGCTCGGCTACAACGACAGCGCCCGCCTTCTCCCGGTATCCGGATAGGTCCGCTTGGGGATCGTCCCGGGCCTCCCTCCGGTCAGGACCGCAGCAGCTCGGCCACCGCGAAGGCCAAGTCGAGCGCCTGTCGACCGTTGAGCCGGGGATCGCAGGTGGTGGTGTAGCGCCGGTGGAGCTGGTCCTCGGCGATGTCCTCCATGCCGCCCAAGCACTCGGTGACGTCGTCGCCGGTGAGCTCCACGTGGACGCCGCCGGGCCAGGTACCGACTTCGCGGTGGGCACGGAAGAACCCGCGCAGCTCTCCGATGATGTCGTTGAACCGTCTCGTCTTCCGACCGTCTTCGGCGCTGATGGTGTTGCCGTGCATCGGGTCGCACACCCATACCACCGGGTGCCCCTCCTCCTGCACGGCACGGAGAAGCGGGGGGAGCCGCTCCGAAACGGCGTCGACACCGAGACGGGTGATCAGGGTGAGCCGTCCCGGCACCCGTTCCGGATTGAGCCGTCGGCAGAGCCCGAGAACGTCGTCCACCCCGGCGTCGGGCCCGACCTTCGATCCGATCGGGTTGGCGATGCCCGAGAGGAATTCGCAGTGCGCACCGTCCAGCTGGCGGGTTCGTTCCCCGACCCACAGCATGTGGGCAGAGCAGTCGTACCACTGGCCGGTCAGCGAATCCCGCCGGGTCAACGCCTCCTCGTAGTCGAGGATGAGTGCCTCGTGGCTCGTCCAGAAGTCGACGTGGTGCAGCGTCCCCTCGGCGTTGAGGTCGATGCCGCAGGCGTCCATGAACCGGAGCGCCCGATCGATGCCGACGGCGATGTCCTCGAACCGTCGACCCTCCCGCGACGAGGCGACGAATTCCTGGTTCCATCCGTGGATCTGGTTCAGGTCGGCGAACCCCCCCTTGGTGAACGCCCGGAGGAGATTGAGGGTCGCCACCGATTGTTGGTAGGCCATGACCAGGCGGTTGGGATCGGGGATCCGTGCACGCCGGTCGGGCAGGTCGTCGTTGACCATGTGGCCCCGGAAGGAGTCGAGCGTCTGGTCGCCCACCAGTTCGGTCGGTGAACTGCGTGGTTTGGCGAACTGACCGGCGATGCGCCCCACCTTGACCACGGGCACCCCGGCACCGTAGGTGAGCACGACCGCCATCTGCAGGATCACCTTCAGTTTGTCTCGGATGGCATCGGCACTGAACTCGGCGAACGACTCGGCACAGTCGCCCGCCTGGAGCACGAAGGCCCGACCGTCGGCGGCCATGCCGAGTGAGCGGGTCAGGTTGCGGGCCTCCCCGGCGAACACCAGGGGAGGGAGGTTGGCCAGCTGGACGAAGACGCGTTTCAACTCGCCTTCGTCTGGCCAGCTGGGCTGCTGGGCGGCTGGGGACGAGCGCCAGGAATCGAGCGTCCATCCGGTTTCGGGTTCCGCATCCACCCGACCAGCGTAAGGCCTTTCGTCCTAGTCTTCGACCATGCACCCGTTCCGCTTCGGCGTCCAGCTGGCACGGTCGGCCACCGGCGAAGCCTGGCGCCAGGCCGCCCGTCGGATCGAAGCGCTCGGATACTCGAGCCTCTTCATCCCCGACCATTTCGAGGACCAGTACGGCCCACTGGTCGCCCTCACCGTGGCGGCCGAGGCCACCACCACCCTGCGAGTCGGGTCACTCGTCTTCGGAAACGACTACCGCCACCCGGTGGTCCTGGCGAAGGAGATCGCCACGCTCGACCTGTTCTCCGAGGGTCGGGTCGAGTTCGGTCTGGGAGCGGGCTGGATGACCACCGACTACGAGCAGTCCGGCATCGAGGAGGACCCCGCCGGGGTGCGGATCTCGAGGATGGAGGAGAGCTTGGTCGTCCTGAAGGCGTTGTGGTCGTCGGGAGAGGCCACGATGCACGGTCGCCATTACCGGATCGACGGGGTCCAGGGCGCGCCCCTTCCCGTCCAACGCCCCCACCCGCCCATCATCATCGGGGGAGGGGGGAGGCGAGTGCTCACGGTCGCCGCCCGCCAGGCCGACATCGTGGGCGTCAATCCGAGCTTGGCGGCGGGGACGATCGGACCCGAGGTCATCGGGTCGACCACGGCCGAGTCCTATGACCGGCGTCTCGAATGGGTGCGACACGCGGCGGGCGAGCGGTTCGATCAGCTGGAGCTGCAATGCCTGACCTTCCTGGTCCAGATCGTCCCCGATCGGGCCGAGGCCACGGCCGGGTTGGCCCGGGCCCTTTCGGTGAGTCCCGCGCACGTCGAAGGCTCGCCGATCGCGCTCATCGGCACCACCGACCAGATCATCGAGTGCCTGCGCGCTCGTCGCCGGCGCTTCGGGCTCTCCTACATCGTGGTGCACGAGGCCGAGATGGAGGAGTTCGCCCCGGTGGTCGCCGAGTTGACCGGAACCTGAGTGACCCGGCGTGCACCTGCGGTCGGCATCTTCGGAGGTACCTTCGACCCGATCCATTTCGGCCATCTGGGGGCAGCGGCCGCCGTCCGTCTGAGTCTCGGTCTCGATCGGATGATCCTGGTCGTGGCCAATGAACCCTGGCAGAAGGTGGGCGAGCGTGCCCTGACGCCGGCGGAGGACCGGTATGCGATGGTGGAGGCGGCGGTCGCTGGCCACCCCGGACTCGTGCCGAGCCGCATCGAGATCGATCGGGGTGGACCCTCCTACTCCATCGATACGGTCCTGGCCATCAAGGCGGAGGAACCCGGGGCTGCCGTCACCCTGGTGGTCGGCTCGGACGTGGCCGCCGGTCTCGACACCTGGCACCGGTCCGGCGTTCTGAGGGACGAGGTCACCGTCGCCGTGGTCGACCGACCGGGCCCCGCCCCCGGGATGGCACCGGCGGGCTGGAAGGTGGTCAGGGTGCCGGTGCCGGCCTTCGACGTCTCGAGCACCGAGCTCCGCAGCTGGCTCGAGCGCGGACGGAGCGTGGACGGTCTGGTTCCCGGCTCCGTGATCCGTTGCATCGGCGAACGAGGTCTGTACGCTACGGGGAGATGACCGTCACGCCCGAGGTCTCGCCGTCGTCCCCAGGAGAGGTCCCGGGGCGGCCAGAGTCCTCCGACAGCCGCCGTGCACTGCGTCTGGCCCGCCGCCGCCGCCGGCTGTTGGGAGCGGTGTGCGTCTGCCTGGTCGTCCTGTGTCTGGCCCTCACCGTGTTGATCCTCGATCTCGCACGAAACCGAGCCGGCTCGCTGGCCGGCCGAGCGGCGATCCCCGTCGAGGCCCTTGCGGCTACGGTGCACGGCCCGGCCGACCGGTCGATCTCCTCCCGGCCGGTCCGGGCTCCCGAAGCGGTCCACGAATCCAGAGGAGGTAGTCGTTGACCAGATCACCGAGCACCGCAGCCGTCCCCGAGGGGGTCAGTTCGGAGGTGCCCGGCGCCAGCCTGGCGGCCGCCCGGGCGGCCGATGACAAGTCGGGCCATTCCACGGTCGTGCTTGCCATGGGGGCTCTGCTCGGGGTTACCGACGCCTTCGTGGTCACCAGCGGGTACAACACCCGACAGGTCAAGACCATCGTCGATGCGGTCGAGCGCGCGGTGGGCACGGAGACCGGGAAGAAGCCGGACCGTGTCGAAGGTCTGGACGACTCCCGGTGGGTGCTCATGGACTACGGGGACTTCCTCGTTCATGTCTTCCTCGACGAGGCGCGCTCGTTCTACGACCTCGAGCATCTCTGGGCGGAAGCGCCACGGGTGGCATGGGAGGAGGGTTGACCAACTGAGCCCCTGGTGGACGTTGTTCAGGGCACTGGGGCCTGGGGTTGGTAGTTGGTCCGGTTCACCGGCGTCGACACCTGGGCACCCGCGGCGGTGGGGACCGAGATGGGGTGTCCTTCGATCTCGAACACCACGCCGCTGACCCCGGTCTGCTGGGTGGCGGTGAACACCACCTGGGCGATGGCCAGGGTCTGATCTGGGCCGACCACCTGGATCGGATTGGCCGAGAAGTCGACCGTGGCCACTCCTCCGGCCAATGAGGTCGTCACCTGGACCTTCGTCCCGGTGAGAAAGCTCTGCAAGCCGGCCGTGGTCTCGGCCTGGGTGGGGCCGTCGAGGAGCGCTCCCAGGATCTGGCCGAGCGAGGCGGGTACTTCGATGTCCCGGGTGACGGCCACCAGGTGCTGGGAGGGCGCCACCAAGAAGATCGACTCGGGGACGGTCACCGCGTGGGGAACCGTCGTGTTGGTCGATGCTGCAGGGACCGGCTTCAACAGACCGAAGGGGACGTTGTCCTTGGAGATGACCGTGGGCGAGCCGCCGGTCGGGATGCCACAGCCGACCAGCGCCGGCGCAGACATCACGATCACGACCAGGGCCGCCAGGCGCCACGCACGGAACCGGCCCATCATCCCCGATCGGCGTCCCTGTCGTCGGTGGTCGCCGGTTCGCCGGTGGTCACCGGAAGCTCCACCACAAACCTGGACCCGTGCTCGGGGGCGTCCTCGACCCACACGGCCCCACCGTGGAGCCGCACATGCTCGGCCACGAGCGAGAGCCCGAGGCCCGTTCCGCCGCTCGCCGCCCGATGTCCCGATCGGCTGCCGCGGTAGAAGCGCTCGAAGAGGTGTCGCCGTTCGTGATGGGGGATACCCGGCCCACGGTCCTCGACGACGACCTGCAGCCGCGGCCCGGCGGCGCTCGGGTCACCGTTCCCTTCGACGCCCGCCCGCCCTTCGGTGTCTGGCGCGCGCCGGCCCGTGCCGTTCGGGCGGCCGGGCCCAGCGGGCGCGAAGGCGACGAGCACTCGGGTGACCCCCCCGGCGTACTGACCGGCGTTTTCGATGAGATTGGCCATGATCCGCTCGAACCTGCGCTTGTCCACCCGCAGTCGGACCCCCTCTACGGCCTGGTCCACCTCCACCGGAAAGCTCACCGGCAGCCGGAAGCCGTCCGCACTCACCGGGGCCGAAGCCTGGACCGCCCTCTTCACGAGCTCGCCGGGGTCGACCTCGTCGAGGGAGAGCTCGGCTGATCCGGCATCGACCCGGGAGATCTCGAGGAGGTCGTCCACCATCCGGGTGAACCGCTTCAGATCGCCGTCGAGCAGATCGAGGGCGCTGGCCGCCCGCGGGTCGAGCTGGTCCCTGTGGCTCTCGAGGACGCCGACGGTCGCCGACAGGGTGGTCAAGGGCGACCGCAGCTCGTGGCTCACGTCCGAGGTGAAGCGAGCCTCCCGCTCGATCCGCTCCTGGAGATTGCCGGTCATCCGGTTGAACGCCTCTGCGAGCTCCTGCAGGTCGACGTCGTCCCCGGCTTCGACTCTGGTGTCGAGCCTGCCACCGGCGATGGCGACGGCGGCATCGGTGACTCGCGAGAGTGGCCGGAGGGCGCGGCCACTGGCCCACCGGCCGACCACGGCTCCGGCCACGGTCGTCACCAGGGCCGCCGCCCCGAGTGCGATGGCCAGCGTGCGAAGGGTGCCCTCGAGTTCGGTCAGTGAGAACACCTCGAAGTAGACGGCATGCTCGGAGGGAAGGGGTACCCCGATGATCTGATCGGGCGTCCCGTCGACGGAGACGATCTGGGATGCGGCACGTCCTCCGAGCACCACGTCACGGAGCTCGACCGGGATCGCGTTCTGGCCCACCGAGATCGAGGTGGCGTACCACTGGCCTCCGGTGTGGAGCACCGACAGCGAGCCGGGGAGGGTGTCGACCGATCCGATCAGCTGGTCGACGTTGACCCCGGGGGTGCGGAGCGAGTTCTCGATGAGGGAGGCGTTGACGAACGCCTGGCGCTGGTTGGCGCCTTGGCGCTCGTTCAGAAAGGCCTGACGAGCGGTGAAGTAGGTGAGCCCGGCCATGAGGGCCGAAAGGGCGAGTGCCCCCACCGCGAAGGCGGCGGTCACCCGGGCTCGAAGTCCCATGCTCTCGGAGAGGTGGGGTCGGGTGGTCACCGGTGCCGTCCCGCCGGCCCCCCCCGGAACGGAACGGACCGGTGCCCTCGTGTCAGAGGCACGGTCACACCGCCAGCTTGTAGCCCATCCCACGGACGGTGAGGATGAACTGCGGGTTGGCCGGATCGGGCTCGACCTTCGTCCGGAGCCGGCGGACGTGGACGTCCACGAGCCGACCGTCACCGAAGTAGTCGTATCCCCACACCCGCTCGAGCAGGTGTTCGCGGCTGAGCACCTTGTTCGGGTGGTTGGCCAGCTCGCACAGGAGTCGGAACTCGGTGCGCGTGCAGTGGACCTCGATGTCGTCCCGACGGACCACGCCGGCTTCGGGTTCGATCTCGACGTCGCCGAAGTGGAGCACGCCCTCCGCTCCGTCATCGGAGCGCGAGCGTCGCAGGAGGGCCCGGATACGCGCCGCCAGCTCCTTGGCCACGAAAGGCTTGGTCACGTAGTCGTCGGCCCCGGCCTCGAGACCGGCGACCACGTCATGGGTGTCCGATCGGGCGGTGACCATGATGATCGGCACCGTGCTCTGCCGGCGAAGCGTGCGGCACGTCTCGAAGCCGTCGATCCCGGGCAACATCAGATCGATGAGGACGAGGTCTGCGGGCTGGTCGGCGAAGCGGGCGACCGCCTCCTCCCCGCCGGCCGCCTCCTCCACGCCGTAGCCCTCGTCTTCCAGGGCGAGGCGCATGGACGAGCGGATCCGCTCGTCGTCCTCCACCACCAGGATCCGGCTCACCCTCCGATCATCCTCACCCGTTGATCATCCCACGGCGGGGCAGGTGCGAGGACGAGCCCCGGGTCGGATCAGTCGAGCCAGAGCTGGGTCGGGAAGAGGTATCCGGTGAAGAAGCCCTGGGCCGGTTGCCCGGCCGGCGTGGTGCCGCTCCGGTACCCGATCACCTTGGCGTTGGCCCCGAGGCTCCACACTGTCTGGCCCAGCCACAGGTAGGGGATGTCCTCGCCCATCAGCCGGCCGACCTGCTGGTACGCCGCGTCCTGGCTCGACGTGGTCGTGGCCTGCCGGCCCTGGATCAGCGCCGTCTGCATCCGCGGGTCGGTGTTGCGGGCCATGTTGATCGAGTAGACCGGATTGATCTGGGTGGGGCTCCAGAAGATGTAGTTGACGTCGGGGGTGACGGCCCCGAACTGCCGCCAGACGAGACCCTGGAACTTTCCGAGCAGCGCGTCGTTGATGATGTCGGCCTGTTGCACCGTGCTCAGGCTGGCCTGGATGCCGACCGCTTTCAACTGCGCCTGGATGAACTCGGCTTCCCTGGTGGTCCCCGGCCCAGGAACTTGGCCAAGGACGAAGGAGATCGGCTGGCCCGTCTGGTGCTCGATCTGCTTCACCAGCGCCGATGCCTTCGAGGGATTGTAGGCGGGGTAGGGGTTGTCGGGTATCCAGAAAGGCGACCCCTGGGAGAAGGGACCGTTCGAGGGAACCTCGATGCCGCCGCCGATGACCTTCGCGTACTCGGGGCTAGAGATGGCCATGGCCGCCGCCTGGCGGACCTTCGGGTTGTCGAAGGGCGGCTTGGACAGGTTGAGCAGCACGCAGTCCATGTCGTGCTCGCCGATGGTCTGGTTGACGTCGTCTTGGAAACCGAAGGCGGTGTTGGACCGGAGCGGATCCGTCACCTCTGGGGCTGCCGACGAGGTGATCAGGTCGACCACCCCCGACTGGAGGCTCTCGTACAGCTGGGTCGAGTCGATGATCGGCCTGTAGGTGACCGAGTCGAGGTAGGGGAGACCGGGTCGCCAGTAGCGGGGGTTCTTGGTGGCGGTGAAGTGGTCGTTCGGGACCCATGCCTGGAAGACGAACGGGCCGGTGCCGATGGGATCGGTCTGGCTGTTACTGGCCAGCCAGGTGGGCTCGGCCACGTACGCGAACTGCGAGCCGATCCCTCCGGTCAGGTAGTAGTCGAAGGGGACCCACGGCGAGGCCATGTTGACGACGCA
>DAHUZT010000084.1 GCA_027315005.1 Acidimicrobiaceae bacterium
GAGTCGAAGTGGGGCAGGCACAGCCAGTCGATCGAGCCGTCCCTCCCGACCAGGGCGGTGGTATGGAGATCGCCGATCACGGCGTAGTCCTCGATCGGCTGTCCCACTATCTCTCCATTGTGACGTGTCGCGGACGGTCCCATGACGCCGCGGGGCTCCGAAGCGGGGTCAGTTGGGCGAACACGCCTGGGTGGAGACCCTGGCGGTGCGGTTCTCGGCCCGGACCACCTCTCGCAGCACCTCGGGCGAGGTGAGGGCGTAGCCGACGTTCGGATCCGTCGTCGAGCGGGAGAACACCACCCCGACCACCGTGCCTGCGGCGCTCACCAAGGGGCTACCGGAGTTCCCCGGCTCCACCACCCCGCTCACCTCATAGACGTCCTTGGTGACGAGCCCGTGGTCGTAGATATCCCGGGTGACCGCGGAGAGGCGGGTGGCGATCCCGGCGGGGGTGACGGTGAGCGGGCCGTTCTCGGGATAGCCGACGATGGCCCCTTTGGTCCCCCTCGCCACGGGGTCGGGATTGAATATGAGCGGCCGACCCATCGGGGCGGAGGTGTGCAGCAGGGCCAGGTCGAGCTGGGGATCGAACAGGATCGGGGTTGCTGGGTACATCACCCCGTTCTCGTCGACCTGGGGAGCCGCCTCGCCCGCCACGACGTGGGCGTTGGTCGCGATCACCCCCGGCTTCACCTCGAACGCGGTGCCCTCCTGGGTCACGCCGCACGCCCCGCCGATCACCTTGACCGTCGAGGCGCGCACCGACGACGCGATCGACTCGGCCTGCGCGTTGGTGGGCACGGCCACCGGGGTCACCAACTGGGGCGGCAGCTGGGCGAATACCGGGGGAATGCCCTCCTGACTCAAGAACGCCTGGACGTGGGCGAAGACCGAGGGCACCGGGGGCATGACCTCGTCGACCGTCCGCAACACGTCGGAGCGGGAGATGGCGCTGCCGAGCCAGGAGTAGCGGGACTGGGAGAGGACGCTGCCCAGCACCCAAGCCGACAGGAGCACCGCCACGACGGCGACCGCCACCCCGAGCCCCGAGTCGAGGGCCCCGAGGTGGTGGCGACGCAGGGCGACGTTGCTCCATCCCCCCAATATCCGCCCACCGACCCCGAGAAGGCTGGCGGCCACGAGCACGACCACCAAGGTGACGATCGACTTGACCGGGCCCGGCCGCAACGACGAGACGAGCGCGATGGACAGCAGGGTCCCGAGGACGAGCCCCAGCCAGAAGCCCCCGAACGTGAGCACCTGGACGAGGGCTCCCAAACGCAGGCCGTGGACGCCGGCGGCGACCACCGCGACCAGCAGCACCAGGTCGACCCAGTCCACTGCCCGCCGAGGGTAACCGACCGGCGAAGACCGCCGACCCTGCTCTCGACCGGAGACTCCGGCCCACTACAGTGACGATCGGACCTGGGGGAACCCGTCGCCTTCTGTGGAGGGTATCCATGCCTAGCGGGGAGCCCCGCCCGCGAGCCTCCCGCTTCGCTCTCAGCTTCTTGGCCGTGGCACTCGTCGTGCTGATGGTGCTGGTGCCCACCGCGGCCGCGGCCAAGGTCCACCGCCGTCACCATTCGCCGCGGCCGGCCGCGGCCGTCGGGCAGCCCGCACCGGGTTCGATGAACAGCGCCGCTGCCGTCGCCTGTGGGGACAAGCTCCACTGCTGGGCGGTCGGGCTCGGCGCCGGGGCGCCCGCCGCCGTCGATGCCACCACCGACGGTGGGGGGACCTGGCGGAGCCAGACCCTGCCCACGGCCGTGACCGTCCTGGCCGCGGTGTCCTGCGTGGGACGGCGCTCGTGCCTTGCGGTCGGCGCCGCAGGGACCACGGGGGCCGTGACCACCACCATCGACGGGGGCCAGAGTTGGATCCTCGCTCAGGACCCGGCCGGGGCCGCTGCGCTGACCGCGGTCGATTGTTCGAGCCGGCGCCGCTGCCTGGCGATCGCCACCGACGGCACCATGTCATGGAGCACGCTCACCAACGACCAGGGGCAGAGCTGGAACCGAGAGGGGGACCTGCCGGCCGGGATGACGGCGACGCAGATCGCCTGTGCGACGTCGTCGCTCTGCCTGGTTGTCGGGTTCATCGTCACCGGGCCCGGGACCGGAGTCGGGGCGGTCGCCCGGAGCGTCGACGGCGGCGCCACCTGGAGCGCCGTGACCCTCCCTGCCGGCGTCGGCATCCTGCGCGACGTTGCCTGCACCAAGAGCTCCTGCCTGGCCGCTGGCACACCCTCCACCGCCACGACCGGCTTCGTGGTCGCCGGCGGGCTGCTCTTGTCCAGCTCCGACGGTGGCGTCACCTGGAAGATCGCCTCCGCCGGGGTCACACACGTGGACGCGTTCGGGCTCGGGTGCCCCCAAGCCAAGGTCTGCGTGGTCGTCGGCACCGACTGGGTGGGGAGTGCGCCGCCTCAGCCGAGCGCCGGCATCGTCGATACCCTCGACGGGGGCGGCTCCTGGCGACGGGCCACCCTCAAATACGTCCCGGTCGGGTTGTCCTCGATCGCCTGCCCGACGTACAACCGGTGTGTCGGGGCAGGCGGCAACGTGCTCGTCAGCATCTCGCTCCCGGTCAAGGCGCCGAAGAAGCCGTCGAAGCCGCACTCCCGGCCTGGCGCGACAGGGGTGCACTGAGCGCACCTGGCCAGCCGATTTGATAGGAGTGGGGGATGCAGGTCGGCGTCGTCTTCCCCCAGATCGAGCTCGGCACCGACCGAGGGGCGGTCCGGGCCTACGCCGAGGCGGTGAACGAGCTCGGCTACCAGCACCTGCTGGTCTACGACCACGTCCTCGGTGCGGATCCGGCCGTCCATCGGGACTGGAGCGGTCCGTACGCCATCTCCGACCCCTTCCACGAACCGATGGTCCTTTTCGGGTACCTGGCCGGGTTCACCAACCTCGAGCTCGTGAGCGGGATCGTGATCTCGCCACAACGCCAGACGGTCCTCCTGGCCAAGCAGGCCGCCGAGGTCGACGTGCTCTCCGGCGGACGGCTGCGGCTCGGCGTCGGGCTCGGGTGGAACCGGGTCGAGTACGAAGCGCTTGGCGCGGAGTTCTCCAACCGGGCCGCCAGAATCGTCGAGCAGGTCGCGCTGTTGCGCGAGTTGTGGACCCACGAGAGCGTCACCTTCGAGGGGAAGTTCGAGACAGTTCGTGGCGCCGGCCTCCTCCCCATGCCGGTGCAGCGCCCGATCCCGATCTGGTTCGGGGGCATCGCCCCCTCCGCCCTCCGCCGGATCGGCCGGCTCGCCGACGGGTGGTTCCCGCTCGTCCGATTCGGGCCCGACCTCGAGCGGGCGCTCGAGGTGATCCAGCGGAGCGCAGCCGAGGCCGGGCGGGGCCCGATCCCCTTCGAGGGGCGGGTGAGCGCCGGTGCCGACCTCGAACGGGTGGGCAGGCACCTGACTGGCTGGCGGGAGATCGGGGCGAGCCATGTCTCGCTCGACACCATGCGCCAGGGTTACCGGTCGGTGGACGCCCACATTGCCGCGCTAACCGAGTCGGCACCGGTCGCCCTGGCCGCTACGGCGTCCTGACCAGGTACGACGCGCCGACCGGGCCGGGACGACGACAGACGCCTTTCGATCCGGGCGCGGTTTGCCGACATTTTGATTTCGTGTTTCCTGCACTTCGCGAAACGTTCATCTGCCCTCGTTACCTTGTTGCCGTGAGCGAGGGTGACCAGCGCAGGGCGGGTGAGCAGGTTCGGACGAGCCCGGCCGAGAACCACGGGGAGCGGGAGATCGACCACGTGCTCGAGGCCCTGGACCCGGACCGGGAACGCCCCCACGACGTGGTCCTGTCCAAGGACCTCTCCCTGTCGTTCGGAGACAACCGCATCCTCTCGGGCGTCAACATCGAGTTCCGCCGGGGCACCATCACCGCGCTGATCGGCCCCACCGGCTGCGGCAAGTCGACCTTCCTCCGGACGCTCAATCGGATGAACGACAAGGTCTCGGGGTTCCGCTACGAGGGCGACGTCACCCTTGAAGGCGCAAGCATCTGGGGCCCGGACCAGAACCTACTGCACCTGCGACGCCGGGTCGGCATGGTCTTCCAACGGCCGAACCCGTTCCCGATGTCGATCGGGGACAACGTCGTGGCCGGGGTGAAGGCCCACCAGATCGCCAAGGGCAAACAGCTCGACGTCGTGGCCGAGGAGCGGCTCCGCCAGGTCGGCCTGTGGGACCACGTCAAGGACCGCCTCAACGACTCCCCGTTCCGGCTCTCCGGTGGGCAGCAGCAACTGCTCTGCCTGGCCCGGGCGCTCGCCGTGGGTCCGGAGGTGCTCCTGCTCGACGAACCCACCTCGGCGCTCGACCCCATCTCGACCGAGCTGGTGGAGACCCTGCTGCGCAAGCTCACCCCGGCGCTGACTCTCATCATCGTCACCCACAACCTGGGCCAGGCCCGGCGGACCTCGGACAATACGATGTTCTTGTACGGGGGGAAGCTGGTCGAGCACGGCCCGACCGAGGAGCTCTTCGAGCGGCCCAGGGACCCGAGCACCGAGCACTACGTCACCGGCCGGATGGGCTGACGATGTCTGCTCGGTGGGCTCCCAGTCTGCGCGCCACGTAGGTGCTGCCGGCCGCACGGTCCTAACACCGAAGTAGCACGACCAAAACCAAGGGAGGATCCTTTGATTAGTTCAACGCGCCTTGCGCGCCGGGTGCTGGCCCTCGTTGCCGTCTTCTCGATGGTCTTCGGTGGGTTGGTCGTCGGGGCGACGGCGGCGAGTGCCAAGACCAAGCACCACAAGCCGAAGAAGGTCTCGACCGAGATCGAGAACCCCGGGTCGGCGACGATCAGTGAAACCGGGAGCACACTGCTCTACCCGCTCTGGAACATCTGGGCGCCTGCCTACAACCAGAAGTACTCGTCGGTCTCGATCACCACGGCCGGCACCGGGTCGGGGACCGGGATCAGCGATGCCACCAACGGGACGGTCGACATCGGGTCCTCCGATGCCTATCTCCCGCCCTCCACCGTCCAGCAGACGCCCAGCTTGGAGAACATCCCCCTCGCCATCTCGGTGCAGGTGATCGCCTACAACCTCCCGGGGATCACGGCGCATCTCAACCTGAGCGGGAAGGCGCTCTCGGAGATCTACCAGGGCAAGATCACCAGCTGGAACGACCCGGCGATCGCGGCGGCGAACCCCAACGTGACCCTGCCGAGAATCCCGATCGTGGCACTGCACCGCTCCGACGGCAGCGGTGACACCTTCCTCTTCACCACCTACCTGAGCGACACCGACCCGAACGGATGGGGCAAGTCGGTCGGCTACTCGACCTCGGTCACCTGGCCCACCACTCCCGGCGCGCTGGCCGAGCAGGGCAACGGCGGCATGGTGTCGGGCTGCAAGGCGACGACCGGCTGCATCGCGTACGTCGGGATCAGCTACCTGTCGCAGCTGCTCGGGGACGGCCTGACCTACGCGGCCCTCCAGAACGGCAAGCACAAGTACGTGCTCCCGACCTCTGCCAACGTGGCCGCCGAGGCGAAGTACTACGTGAAGAAGACCCCGGCGGACGGGACCATCTCGATGATCGACGGCCCGGTGAAGAACGGCTACCCGATCATTAACTACGAGTACGCCATCGTGAACGCGAAGCAGTCGAGCGCCTCGACCGCCAAGGCGATCCGCTCGCTGCTCGAGTGGGCGGTGAACCCCAAGTACGGCAACAGCACCCAGTACCTGAGCCAAGTGAGCTTCCAGCCGCTGCCCAACAAGCTGCTGGACGCCTCTCTCAAGCAGATCCACAAGATCAAGTAGATGGTCGCGGTCGGTGATGCCGCCACGGGGGGCACTCCCCCCGTGGCGGCACGGCCGTCGGTCAAGCGCGATCCGTTGCTGCAACGGATCCGCACGGGCGTCCGGGCGAACGAGCATCACCTCTGGGGATGGGGCGGGCGGATCTCCGCCGCTGCTCCTTTCGTCGCGCTAGTACTCACGGTGCTGGTGCTGGCGTTCAAAGCCTGGCCGGCGGTCAAGGTGAACGGTGCCCACTTTCTGGTCGGGACGGACTGGAAGCCGGGCAGCACCTACGGTGCCGTCGCCTACACCAACGGGGTCCCTCACCCCGTCGGTGTCTCCTACGGCGCATGGCCGGTCATCGCCGGCACGCTGGAGTCCTCGGGAATCGCCCTGCTGATCGCGCTGCCGATCTCGGTCGGGGCGGCCTTCGCCCTCACCGAACGACTCCCCCGGTGGATCGCCGAGATCCTCCGCTACGCGATCGAGATCCTGGCCGGGGTCCCGAGCGTCCTCATCGGCCTGTGGGGCGCCCTCACTCTCGGTCCCCTGCTGGCCAACGACGTCTACCCGTTCATCGCCAGCCACGTGCCCGACGTGCCGGGGTTCAGCTACTTGAAGGGTCCGGTCGGCCACGGGGAGGGCCTGCTCACCTCGGGCATGGTCCTCGCCCTCATGATCATCCCGATCATCGCCTCGACCACCCGCACGCTCTTCGCCCAGGTGCCGCCGCTGCCCAAGGAGGGGGGCGAGGCGCTCGGGATGACCGACTGGGAGGTCGGACGCCGGATCACCATCCCCTGGGTCCGGTCCGGCATCATCGGCGCCACCGTGCTCGGCCTGGGCAGGGCGATCGGAGAGACGATCGCGGTGGCGATGGTCTCCGGGTCGCTCCTCGCCACCATCTCGCCGAACGTCTATGGGACCATGGGGACGATCGCCGCCACCTTGGTCACCCAGCTCGACTCGGCCTTCGTCGACGGGACCGGCTTCGAGGTCCGCACCCTGGCCGAGCTCGCGGTAGTCCTGGTCCTGGTCCTGCTCATCGTGAACATCCTGGCCCGCTTGATCATCCGGCGGACCGGCAACCTGAGCGCACCGCTCGGGGTCGGGCTCTGATATGAGCGCCGCCTTCCCGAGCTCAAGACGGCGGCGGCTCGCCAACGGGGCGTTCCGGGCCGCGACCCTGCTGGCGCTGCTCGCCGTCGTCGGGCCGGTCGTCTGGGTGATCGCCGGGGTCATCGACCGGGCCGTTCCCCACTGGCGGTGGTCGGTGCTCACCACCAACACGGTCGGGGCGGGCGGGGGACTCAAGAACGCGATCCTGGGGACCCTCGTGCTCCTGCTCGGCGTGTTCGTCATCGCCGGCACGATCGGCGTCCTCGGCGGGGTCTACCTGGCCGAGCTGGCCGGGTTCAACCGGCGGGGCAAGCAGCGGGGCGGGTTCCTCCGTGCGGCGACCGAGGTCCTGGCCGGGGTTCCCTCGATCGCCCTCGGGCTGGTCGGCTACCTGGCCCTCGTCGTGCAGTTCCACTGGGGGTTCTCGCTCATGGCCGCCCTGATCGTCCTGTCGGTGATGGTCATCCCCTACATCGCCCGGGGCACCGAAACCGCCCTCCGCCAGGTGCCCACCAACTACCGGGAGGGTGCCCAGGCGCTCGGCATGGCCCCGGGGTACGGCCTCCGCAAGGTGGTCCTCCGTTCGGCGATGCCCGGGATCGTGACCAGCCTGCTCATCGCCCTAGCCATCAGCGGCGGGGAGACGGCTCCCCTGCTCTACACGGCCAGCTGGTTCACCGGGACGCCCAGGGCGGCCCTCTTCCACCAACCGATCGGGTACCTCACCTACCCGGTCTGGACCTTCTGGGACTACCCGTCCAACCAGGCCCACTACCTAGCCTTCGACGCCGCCCTGATCCTCCTCGTGATCGTCCTGTTGCTGCTGGTGGCGGCACGGATCATCGTGAATCGGAGCCAGCGGTACGCGGAGGCTCGCAGGAACTAGTCATGCGTCGCGGAGTTGATTCGGGTGAGCGTTGC
>DAHUZT010000092.1 GCA_027315005.1 Acidimicrobiaceae bacterium
TGCCCTCTTCGATCAGCTCCCGGCACAGGGCCGCGGCGTCGAGCAGCTGGCGATCGGGATCGGCTTTGCCTTGCATGACCAATTCTCGCTCGCCAGCAGGCAAATCGCGAGCCTTTCGGCCATTAAATCAACAGCGCCCTAGCGCGCACGGGCATGCGCTCAGCGACTCTCCGGGCCGGACACCTCGAGGGTCAGGCGTTCGAGGATGTCGGCCGACGAGGAGGCGATCCTTACCTCGTAAATCCCGGGGTCGACCACGAAATCTCGCACGCGTTCGCTCCACACGCTGAAAGACCGGGGGTCGAGGCGCACCTCGACCCGTCGACGCTCCTCGGGGTCCAAGAACACCTTGGCGAACCCCCGCAGCTCCTGGGGCGCGCGCAGCCACGGCGAGCTCCCCGGCGGCGCCACGTACACCTGGACGGTCGTCGCCCCCCGACGCGTCCCGACGTTTCCGACCTCGAGCCCGACGCGCACCGAGCCGTCCTGGTCGCGCTCCAGGTCCGCCGAGGCGAAGGCGAAGGAGGTGTAGGAGCCGCCCTCCCCGAAGGCGAAGAGTGGCGTGACGCCGCTGCGCTCGTAGCCGCGGTAGCCCATAAAGATGTCCTCGGCGTAGGGCAGCCGGCCGTCCTCCCCCGGGTACCGCAGGTGGGCCGGGCAGTCCTCCAGACGCCGCGCGATGGTGACCGGGAGTCGGCCGGAGGGCTCATCTCGGCCGATCAGCACGTCGGCCAGGGCGTCGTCGCCCTGTTGGCCGGGGAGCCAGGCCCAGAGGATGGCGGCCACATCATCCACCCAGGGCATCGTGACCGGGGCCCCGGCGTTGATCACCACCACGGTCTTGGGGTTGGCGGCGGCGACCCGGGCCACCAGTTCGTCCTGGCGGCCCGGCAGCGTGAGGTCCGGGCGGTCTGCACCCTCCCGATCCAGCTCGGGGCCGGTGCCTACCACCACCACGGCGACGTCGGCCTCCCGGGCCGCCTGGACTGCCCGCTCCATGAGGTCCGGGGGAGTGGGGGGGAGGCAACTCGCCATCACGCCGCGCACCCCGCCGCGCGCCGGCGCCTCGTATTCGAGGCGAAGCGGGTAAGGCCGGCCCGCCTCCAACGTGATCTGGCCGCGACGCTCGGCGCTGCCGGCGCCGTAGAAGGACCGACCCGGCTCGGGCTCGCTGTTGTCCACCACGCAGCGGTCGTCGACCCACAGCCGGGCCGGCCCGACGCTCGAGACTGAGAAGACGTGCTCACCGGGGTGCTCGGGCACGTAGCTCGCGTGGGCACGCAGGGAGAACGCCCCCGTCACCTGGCCGGGAACCGGGTCCCCGAGCCAGCTGAGCTGGAGCCGGCGTCGGAAGGCGCTGGCCAGCACGGTCTCACCCTCAAGGTACTCGAGGGTGACGCCCGGACGTTCCTGGCCGTCCACGTCGGCGAAGATGCCCTCTTCGAGGATCGACGGTCGTTCCCGGAGGGTGCATCCGGGCTCCTGTACGACGGTCGCGTCAATCCGCCGGCGCAGCGCCTCGAGCAGGTCGGTCGTCCGATGCGGTTCGACGTACGCGCTCCCGCCCCCCTGGATGGCGAGCCGCCTGGACATCGGGCCGATCAGGGCCACGGTCTGCGTGCCGTCGAGCGGGAGGAGGTCCTCGTTACGCAACAGGACGGTGGACTCCACGGCCGCCCGACGGATCAGCTCCCGGTCGGCTGGGTCGTCGACCGCCTGTTCCTCGGGGTCCGGGGCGTCGTCGAGGGCTCCGACCCGGGTGGCCAGGCGCAAGAGCCGGCGGTTCTTGTCCTCGAGCACGTCAGCCGACACCTCGCCGGCAGCGATGGCCGCGGTCAGGGCCGGGCCGAAGCGCGCCGGCGGACCAGGCATCTCGAGGTCGAGTCCGCCGACCGCGGCACCGAGGGTGCTCATGGTGCCCCACCAGTCCGACATGACCAGCCCGCTGAAGCCCCACTCGCCCTTCAGCACCTCGACCAAAAGGGGGTGCTCGGCGGCGTAGACGCCGTTGACCCGGTTGTAGGAGGCCATGAGCGCCCAGGCCCCCGCCTTGACCACGGCCTCGAAGGGAGCCAGGTAGAGCTCGCGCAGCGCTCGTTCGGAGAGCTCCGAGGAGATGGTGTGGCGCTGGTGCTCGCTGTCGTTGGCGACGAAGTGCTTGGGGGTCGCAGCCACGCCCTCGGACTGCACCCCGGTGACGTAGGCCACGGCCAGGCCGGCGGTGAGAACCGGGTCCTCGCTGTAGCACTCGAAGTGGCGGCCGGCCAGGGGGTGCCGGCACAGGTTGATCGTCGGAGCGAGCAGGACCCTGGCCCCTTTGCGGCGGGCCTCGACGCCGATCGCCGCGCCAACGTCGCGCAGCAGATCGCAGTTCCAGGTGGCACCGAGCGCGCTCCCGCAGGGAAAGCTGGCAGAGGTGACCGAGCCGAAGCTCTCCCCCCGGGCCCCGCTCGGCCCGTCGGAGACCTTGATTGCCGGGATGCCGAGCCGTTCCACCGCGGCCGTGTGCCAGCTGTCGGTGCCGCTGGCGAGGAGGACCGACTCTTCCAACGTGAGCTCGCCGAGGAGCCGCTCGATCCTGGTCTCTCCCGCATCCGGTCCGGTCACGATCGGGCCCGTCTGTGGCCCCCCAGGCGACCCTTCCACTGTTCCGCGTGCATCGATGCTCCTTCGGCGACGATCCCGGCGAGACTACAGCGGCGATGACCGTCCTCCCCGGCCCGCCGGCACTGACTCGTTCGGTGACTGTCGATCCGCCGGTGTCTCGGGCGTGTCTCTGGCTGCCTTCCGCGTCGGCGCCGGCAGTGCCAAGCCATGGCGGACGGCGTACGCCGCCGCTTGCACCCGATCTCGGCTGCCCGTCTTGGCAAAGATCCGGTTGACGTGGGTCTTCACCGCGGACTCCGCAACGAACCGGTGGGCTGCGATCTCCGGGTTGGTGAGCCCAGCGCGATCATCCCCAACACCTCTCCTTCTCGGTCGGTCAACCCATCGGAGAGCGAGACCGGTTGCACCGGATCACTCCTCACGGCTCGAAGGAGCACGCCGTGAATCACCTGGCCGAGCACCGACTGTCCGGCCAGGACCGCCTCCATGGCTGACGGATATCTTGACGGCTGGCGTCCTTGGTCAGGTGGCCGGCCGCGCCGGACTGGGTGGTGGATTCCCGTCCAGCTGAGACGCCGGCGGACCCAGCCTCATCGATGTCCGGCGCCCGTGGCCCGTCACCTTGGCGAAGCCCTCAGCGATGCTCGGCTTCGCCGCGACCGGTGATCGACCCTACGGGTCCGGCCGGGCGTTCCGGGTGGTCCCCGGCTCGCCCGCGAGCATCAAGAGAGCGCGGGCGGCGAAGAGACGGCCGGTTCAGGGGTCGCGTCGACGGTCGGGGTCGACGTCGCTTCGACAGGGTCCGGCCTTCGGGTCAAGATCGCAACCCAGAAGAGGGCGGCGGCCAGCCCGGCGAAGAAGAGCGTGTCGAAGACTTGGGCGGCGATCTGCCAACCGGCTCCGGGATCCGAGGCGTTGACGAACGCGATGTTGAGGCCGAGGTCGACGACGTCACCGACGGCGAGGATCGTGGCACCGACGGCGATCACGGCCAAGGGGACCGCGAGCGCCGAGCGAACCCATCGTTGGGACCGGAGGGTCGTGGCCAGACGGATGATCCCGACGATCGCCAACGCGACCCCGGCCACTGCTACGGCCGACCCGGCGACGAGCCATCCCGCCCCCGAGACGTGGATGTGCTGGTAGTCGGCGCCGATCCCGATCCCGCTGATCGCCTCGACGAGGAACATCACCGCCGCACCGAGCAGCAGGGCGAGCGGATGGGCGAGCAACCGGCGGGACCAGGTAGGTCGGGGGACGGCCCACTCCGCCCGGTCACAGATCGGACAGACCGACAGGCCGTCGCGGTACGTCAACTGCTCACGGGGGAAGGTGTGCCCGGCCGGGCACGTCAGGGTCTGTGGTGGTTGGCTCATGGCTTCGACTCTCCCGATGTTCGCATGAGTGATGGCAGGGTCTGCGTTCGGACCTGGCTACTGGGGCGGGCCGCTGGCCAGCTGCACGATTGCCGACTGTGCCTGCCCGGAGGTATCCGTCCAGTAGATCTGCACCTTGCCACCGGGGTGGTAGGCGAGTAGGGCGTCAGTGAGGGCCGACGGCGAATCGACCGAAACGTTCCCGACCTTGATGATGACGTCCCCGGCTACCATGCCGGCCTGCTCGGCCGGCTCGCCGGAGAGCACCGCGGCCACCACCACGCCGTTGGTCGGGGGGGTCTGGGGGGAGAACCCCCCGATCCCACTACCGACCCCCGGGCTGTTGCTGGCCGAGATCTGGACGCCGAGGAAGGCGGTCGCTCCGATGTGCACGGTGCTCGAGGAGCGGCCGGCCTCGATTTGCTTGGAGACGGTGATGGCTTCGTTGATCGGGATCGAGTAGCTGGGGCTCCCACCGGACTGGAACCCGGCGAACCCTGCCGCGGCCGCGGTGTCCATGGCGACGACCTGCCCGTCCTGGTTGACGACCGGGCCACCGGAGTCGCCCGGCTGGATGTACGTGCTCGACTCGATGAGCCCGCTCAGCTGGCGAGAGCCATCGAGGGCATCACTCGCGGTGATGGTCTGGTTGAGCGCAGTCACGGTGCCGCCGGCGTAGCTCGGGGTCCCGCCCCGCCCCTGAGCATTTCCGACGCCCACGACCTTGTCGCCCACGGAGAGTTGGGACGAGTCCCCGGTCGAGACGGTCTTCAGGTTGGAGGCCCCTTGCAACTGGATGATGGCGAGGTCGCGGGTCACGTCATAGCCCACGACCGTGGCCCCATAGGTTCGCCCGTTCCCGATGTCGGTGACCGAGATGTTGGTCGCTCCTTCGATCACGTGGTTGTTGGTCAGGACCTCTCCACTTGGGGTCAGCACCATGCCGGTCCCCGCGCCCTCGGCCTGTTGATAGCTGAGCGTGGTGTTGATGTCGACGAGGCCCGGATCGACCTGGCTCGCGATGGCCCCGGCGTTGGTCGGGCCACTCGAGCCGGGGTTCTCCGAGGGCGACTGGGGGGTGGTCGGCTGGGTCGAAGGGATCGGTCGGGCCGAGCCGACCGTCCGGGTCCAGAGGCCGTGGCCGATCACGACGCCGGCAGCAATGAGGACCAACGCAGCCAAGATCAGCGCGATCGGCACCGCAGGAGAGCGGGTCGGGCGAGCCGGTTCGCGTGGCGGTGCCCACCGGGCGGCGGGCTGGTCCCAACCGGCTGGCCATTGACCGGTGGGCTCCCCGGTCGGCGCTGCGCCGCCCCCCTCGGGGGGTGTGGTCGCCCCGATTGCCCCCGGCCACCAGTGTGGTTGGGTCGGTTCGACCGGGCCGGCCGGTGCCCCGGTGCCCTGCGGGCCTTCGGCCTGGTTCCTGTCGCCTTCGTTGACGTCGTCCATGGTTGTTTTCCTTTTGAGCCTCCATCTGACTTACCAGCGCCAGATAAAGGTTCCATTAACGACCTTTAGCAATCGGCTAAAGCCTCGTCGACAGGGAGAATATCGGCCCGGCGCCTGCTCTGAGCCGGCCCTGACCGTCGAAGGACTCCGGATGCCCGGGGCGGAGGAGTTGGGTTCCGCGCGAAACCGTGGGGCGAGACCGAGATCACGTGACGAACCTCGGCGGGGTGATGAGAATGCCCGAGCCTCGAAGGTCTCGGCGTTTACGAACCCGTACGCCATGCGCTTCAGCACACCGGGCTTGTTGTTGGTCCCCTCGATCTGCCTGTTGCACAACCCCGCCGATGGAAGTTGAAGATCTCCGGCGCCCAGGGCAAGAGCGTGTCGACAACCGAGGACCGGGACCATGTCGGCCTGGTAGAGATCGGCGAAGCGGCCGAGCGCCACCACCGCGTCGGCCTTAGCGTCGGCCACGTAGAGCTGGAACCGATCGAGCACCTGGGTGCCGTGTCCCACGTGCCGACGGATCGATCGGTGTAGGGCTCCGATCGGTCGATCACCACCACCTTCACCCTTTGGCAGCACCGGTGGCCCGGAGGGAAAGAAGGGGGAATGGGGTGCCGGCGGACCGTCATCCTGTCGGTTGCCACGGAGCCCCTTTTACTCGGTGGTCTTCGCAACTCCGGGGATGGAGGGGCTCCGCGGCGCGAATGGGGATGATCCGGCTGATCAGATCGACCGGATAGGGGCGCAGATCCCACGATTTCGTGCAGTCTCAGGAATTGCGGGCAAGATGGCGGTTTCTGGAACGGCGAGGGACTTTTTTGAGGGGGAGCAGGTGGTGGGGCGAACGGCAGCGGGGGAACGTTCGATGGCGACCGGGGGGGTCTGCACCCCGAGCCGGTGGGCCCGGGCCTGGGTCGGCGCCGGGTTGGTCCTCCTCGTCACGGCAGGTCTGATCGGGCTCGGCGGGCCGGCCTCGGCTTCCCTCCCCCAGGCCTCGGGCTTGATCGGCAACGACGTCTCGTTCCCCCAGTGCGCAACGACGCTGCCTTCGGGACCGGCCTTCGGCATCGTGGGGGTCAACGGAGGGGTCTCGGACAGCCCGAACCCGTGCTTCGGTACCTCCACGTCGTTCCCGAGCTACTCGACGAGCGAGCTGTATTGGGCGGCAACCAGCGCGACCGGGCTCTCGACGCAGCCCAAGGTGTCGCTGTACGTGAACACCGATGACCCCGGCAACGTGGTCGACGGCTCGCTGATCCCGGATTGGCCAACCTCTGGGAGCACCCCCTACGGGACGTGCACGACGACCACCGTGACGACCGCCAGCGGCAGCCCCGCGACGGCCGGCGCCAACTCGACCGCTTGTGCCTGGCAATTCGGAGACCAGGAGGCCTTGCAGGACGTGGCGTGGCTGAGTTCAGCGGCATCGAACATCGGTGCCCAGATTCCGTCGGCGAGCGTGTCGGGGTCGGCGTCGAGCTACCCGTGGTGGTTGGACGTCGAGACCGCCAACACCTGGCAGTCGGGGACCGCGGGTCAGGCGATGAACGTAGCCACCCTCCAGGGAATGGTGGCCGGTCTCGACGGCGCGGGGGCGACCACCATCGGCGTCTACGCGGCACCGAGCCAGTGGGTTACCATTACCGGGGGCACCACCGCCTCGACCACGGCGCTTACCGGGCTCAACGACTGGATCCCGGGGGCGACCAGTGAGGCCGGCGCTCAGGCCAATTGCGCGGTTGGGTCCTTCACCGGCGGCCGGGTCACGCTTGCCCAGTGGAACGCCGGCGGCGTCGACAACGACCTGGTGTGCGGAACAGCGACGATCGATCAGATCTACGGAACCGATGCGATCGGTACGTCGATCGCGATTTCCCAGGCCGAGTTCCCCCAGGCGGGATCGGCACAGGCCGTCGTGCTGGCCCGCTCCGACTTCTTTGCTGACGCCCTGGCCGGTGGGCCCCTCGCCGCGTCGGTGGGAGGGCCGTTGCTGATCACCCCTGGGGCGTCCATTAGCTCGACGCTCGATCCCCGCGTGGAGGCCGAGATCCAGCGCGTGCTGTCGGTCGGCGGCACCGTCTACGTGCTGGGGGGTGACCTTGCCCTCAGCCCCCAGATCGACACCACCCTCCAGGGCCTCGGTTACCAGGTGGTCCGGGAGGCGGGCGTCAACGAGTACGCCACCGCCGTCGACATCGCTGAGGCCCTCGGCAACCCGTCGACCGTGTTCGAGGCCACCGGGACCAGCTTCTACGACGCGCTCTCGGCCGTCCCGGCGGCGATCGAGGAGCACGCCGCGATCCTGCTCACCGACGGGGCGACCCAGGCGCCCGAGACGGCCGCCTATCTCGCGCAGTTCCCGACCGACACCCGCTACGCGATCGGTGGCCCCCTCGCCGCCGCCGGTGCCGACCCGACGGCCACACCCATCTACGGCCAGAACCTCTACGGCACCTCCGCCTCGGTGGCGAACCACTTCTTCCCCGGGGCTTCGGTCTTCGGTGCGGCGACCTCGGCCGACTTCCCGGACGCGTTGGGCGGCGGGGTGTTCATGGCGACCGGTGGCAGGCTCGGCCCGCTGCTCCTCGTGGGGCAGAGCACGCCGTTGCCGACGGAGATCTCCTCCTACTTGGCTACCCTCGCCCCAACCAGCCCCGGGTACGTGTTCGGGGGACCACTCGCGGTGAGCGCGGCCGTGGTATCGGCGCTCCAGATGGCCGTGGGCTAACGGTCACCCGGTGGACTGCGCTCTCGTCTGGACAGGGTAGGAGACTCGAGTTGCTGGTCGCCGGGGCCGACGTGTGGAAGGGGCGATGGGCGGTCGTCCTGCTGGCCGATCGGCGGTTCGATGGGGCCTTCGTGGCCCCGACGATCGAGTCCGCCCTGACGCAGCTGCGTGAGGCGGTGACCATCGGGGTGGACATCCCGATCGGACTGCCGGTCCTGGGCGAACGGCGCCAGTCGGACCAGCTGGCCCGGGACTACATCGGCCCCCGCCGATCGTCGGTCTTCATGACCCCGCCCATGGAGATGCTGCGGGCCCGGACCCATGCCGAGGCCAACGGTCTGGTCGCGAACGCTGTCGGCAGGATCTCGGTCCAGGCCTTCGGGCTGCGCAAGGCGATCCTCGAGGTCCAAGCGGTGGCACTGGAAGACGGCCGACTCTACGAGGTGCATCCGGAGGTCTCCTTCGTTCGCGCTAACGGAGAAGCCACGCTGGCGTGGCCCAAGACCTCTTGGAACGGGGTCCAGGAGCGGCAGCGGATCCTTGCGGCCCAGGGCATCCGCCTTCCCGAGGACCTGGGACCGGCCGGGGCTGCCGGCGTCGCCGACCTGCTCGACGCCGCGATCGTCGCCTGGTCGGCCCATGGCATCGCCACTGGTCAGGGTCAATCGCTCCCTTCCGGCTCCGGACGAATCGGAGCCATCTGGCGCTGACGCCTGCCGTCCCGGGCTGCCGGTCGAGAGATTGTTCAGCCGGCCAGGAGTGATCGCAGCCGGACCCGTCCACCGGCGCGCAACACGGCTCGGCGGTAGATGGCGGCAGCGACCCTGGCGATGCCGAATGTGCTGACCACGCTGATGGCAGCCGAGAACACGAGCTCCCACCAGGCGATGCCGCCCAGGGCGACCCAGGTGGGGACGGCGAAAGGGGCGGTCGGGGGCAAGAAGGCGAGGATCTTGACGAGCACCGACGCGTTGCCCGACCCGGCTGCCGTCAGCGAGATGATGTAGCCGAAGATGATTGGGACGCTCAGCGGCAACGCGAGGCTCTGGACTTGGTCCTGGCGTTCGGTCAGGGAACCAGCCGCCGCGTAGACCCAGCTGTAGAAGGCATACCCGAGCACCAGCCAGATCAAGGTGGCCACCACCACGAGGGGCGCGGTGCCGTGCAGAAGGTCGGATCCGACCGCCTTGGCCAAGATCAGGGCAAAGGCAACCACCAGGCCGGCTTGGAACAGGGCGACCAGGCCGATCCCGAGCAGTTTGCCTCCCAGCAGATCGATCGGCTTGACCGCGGCCAGGAGGACCTCCACCACCCGGCTCGCCTTCTCCTCCATGACCCCCATGAGGGTCCAGGTGAGGTACTGAGTGAGCATCACGAACACCAGGATCACGCCGATCAAAGAGGTCGACTGGGCGGTGCTGCGGTTGGATTCGGGTTGGACGCTTCGGATGGGCAACGCTTTGGCCTGGGTGATTTGAGCGATCTGGGTTGCCGAGAGGCCGGCGGCCCTGAAGGTTTGCTGGACGCCCAACGTTGCGGCGAGCGATCTGGCCAGTTGGGCTCCAGCGGAGATGTCCGTGGCCGAGATCGGCTTGTTGACCAGGATCGATGTGGTGCCGTTGATGACCAAGTCGAGTCGGCCCGAGCTCAGCTGCAGTCGTGCCGTCTCGAGGTCTGCCACCGTGACCAAATGCACGGTGAGCGACTCGTTGCGGGCCAGGCGATCGACCTCCCGCCGCAGCGCCGGCGAGGCGGTGCCGACGACCCCGAGGGTCTGGGAGCTCTTGGAGCCGCTGTGAAGGGTCGGAATCACGATGGCCGCGGCCACGACCGCCAAGAGGACGAGGGTGATCACCCGGAAGAAGCGTCCCCGAAGTCGTTCGCGGACCTCCCTTTGCGCGACCAACCCGGTGTGACCGAGCAAGGAACCGAGGTAGTCCCGACGCGTTGGCGGCCCGGCCTTTTCTTGGTCCCGGCGGCGCCGGAGTCGCCTGGAGATGGCGAAAACGACGAGCGCGGCAAAGATGGCGTAGGGGATCGCCTTCACGGCGCCGTGGCCTCCCGGAACACCTCGGAAAGTCGGCGCCGGTCGAAGACGAACTCGATCACCCGTCCCGCCGATTGGGCCGCCGCGAGCACCGTGTCGCTGTCGGTCGTGCTCTCGAGCACCAGGCGGACCTCCCCGCCCTGGACCTGGGAGACGCGGGCTCCTGGAATCGCGGCGGCCCAGGCTCCGTCCCGGTCTCCCTCGACCCGGACGGCGAGTCGTCGAGGCCCGCTGCTGGCCAACTCGTCGACCGTCCCGGTCGCGACCAGCCGACCGTGGTCGATGATGGTGACCGCCTCGCAGAGGTCTTCGACCAGGTCGAGCTGATGGCTCGAGAACAGGACACAGCACCCGGTGCGGGCCCGTTCGACCAGGACCGCCCCGATGGCGTCGATGCCCGAGGGGTCCAACCCGGCGAGCGGCTCGTCGAGGATCAGGACCTCGGGGTCGTGTACCAGGGCCGCAGCCAGCTGGACACGTTGCTGGTTGCCGTGGGACAGCGACTCGACCTTGCTCGCGGCGCGATCGCCGATGTCGAGGCGCTCGAGCCAGCTTCGGACGGAGTTGGCCGCCTGCGACCTGCTCAGGCCATGGAGGCGGCCCAGGTACTCGATCTGCTCGCCGACAGCCATACTCGGGTAGAGCCCCCGCTCCTCGGGCATGTACCCGAACCGACGGCGCTCCTCAGCACCAATCGATTGGCCCCGCCACCGAACAGATCCACCGTCGAGATCAGTGAGCCCGAAGATGGCGCGCATGGCCGTGGTCTTCCCGGCTCCATTCGGACCGAGGAAGCCAACGACCTGGCCGGAGGGCACGGAGAACGAGAGGTTGTCGAGGGCAACTACCGATCCGAAGCTCCGTCGGAGTCCGGCCAACTCCAGTTCGGCACGCACCCGGTCACGATACGGCACCGGGGCCAGGTACCTCTGGAGGCGTCGGGTCGACGGAGCTCAGATGTCGGTATCGTTGCATCGCCGCGTCGACTCCGGCACGGTCGCCGGTGGCCAACAGGTCGAGGAGGAGTCCGCGAGCCAAGGCGACCGCCAGCCGGGCCTCGTCCCGAGCCCGATCAGGGTCGACCCCCCGGGCGAGCAGGGCCTCGCGAATCGGTTGTGCCCAGTCCTCGACGACGCCGGCAAGCAACGGCTTCGCCCATCTCTGGCCCTGCAGCGCCTGGCCGTACAGCTCGAAGAACAACCGTTCCTGGGGATGCAGGGAGGGGTCGCTGAGGCGTTCCCAAAAGCGCGAACCCGCCTCCTCGAGGGTGCTACCGACCTCGGCCAGCAAGTCCTCGAAGACGCGGCGCTGGCGCGCCTCGACCTCCCGGGTCACCTCCACCAGCAGGTTCTCACGGCTCTTGAAGTGGAAGAGCAGCATTCGGTGGTTGGTGCCGGCCGCTGCTGCGATGGCTCGGAGGCTCTGCTGGGAGATGCCGCCGTCGAGGGCCCGGTCGATGACTGCGGCGAGCAGCTTCGACTTCGGGGTCTCGGGCCTTGGCGGATCCACTGTACCAAATGGTACAGTGGATCCCATGGAGCACACGGCGACGGTGGCGGTTGCGGCGGACCACGAGCGGCTCTGGAGGGTGGTGGTCGACGTCGAGGCCTGGCCCCGCTTCGTGTCGTCGATGCGAGCCGTGCGGAGGCGAGAACTCGGTCCGCTCGGGCTCGGCAGTACGGCCCTGGTGAAGCAACCCGGCATGGCCCCGACCGTCTGGGAGGTGACCGAGTTCGACGACGGCCACGTCTTCGTCTGGCGGTCTACCTTCCCCGGGGTGATCACCCTCGGGGGCCACGTGGTGGAGGCCGAAGCCTGGGGTTCGCGGCTCACCCTGACCCTCCGCCAGTCGGGGTCCTTGGCCGGCGTGGTCGGCCTGATCATGGGGCGCCGTATCCGTCGGTTCCTGGCCCTCGAGGCGAATGGGCTCAAGGGGGCGGCCGAGTCCCCCGAGCCGGCCTGACCCGGCCTCCAGGAAGTCGGCCCGACGAAGGCCGCGTCCACGGATCGTCGGTGTCGGGGCACCACACCGCCACAGGCTGTCTCGAACCGCGCTGTGGCCAGATGAGGACGAGGTCGAGTTCACCGGCACCACCGCACAGAGCGGGCGACCACCCGCGGGTCGCGAGGCTCGGCCAGCTCCATCCTGGGACTTTGGGCCGATCTGACCTCGGTCCCTAGCGCCGACGGGAACGACGGCCCAAACTTGCGGCATGCAACCGTTCGCGCTGCCCAAGCTGGTGGGTGACGACCTATCTGTCGATTGCCTCGACGGGCAGGCTCGTCCCTATCTGAATCTCGATGCCGCCGCCTCGACCAACGCTCTCCCGTCCGTGGCAACTCGGGTCCACGAGTTCCTCCCGTGGTACTCGAGCGTGCACCGGGGAGCGGGCTACAAGTCGAGGTACGCCACCAGGGCGTATGAAGAAGCTCGGATGGCCGCGCTGTCCTTCGCCGGACGAGAGGCCGAGGGCCGTGACGTGGCCATCATCTGTCGAAACACCACCGAGGCGATCAACCACCTCGCCTTCCGGCTCAATCTGAACCGCGACGACGTCGTGGTCACGACGGTGGTTGAACATCACGCCAACCTGCTTCCCTGGGCGCGGTACTGCCAAAGGCGTTTCGTGGAGTGCGATCAGGAGGGGACCTTCGACACCGCGGCGGTGAAGCAAGCGTTGGAGAAGGGGCCCAGGCCACGCCTGCTCGCCATCACCGGTGCCTCCAACGTGAGCGGCTGGCTTCCACCTCTGGACGAGTTGATCGACATCGCGCACGAGCACGGCGTTCCGGTCCTCATCGACGCGGCGCAGCTGGCACCCCATCGCAAACTGCCGGCTTCGGCGGAATACCTGGCCTGGAGCGGCCACAAGATGTACGCACCATTCGGGGCTGGAGTCTTGGTGGCGCCCCGCTCCGTCTTTGTAACCGGGGTTCCGTTCCTGGCCGGCGGCGGCGCGGTCGAACTCGTCGATCTGGACGAGGTGACGTGGACTGATCCACCCGAGAGGGAAGAGGCGGGTTCCCCCAACGTCATCGGCGCGATCGCGCTGCACGAAGCCATCGACGAACTCGACCGAATCGGTTTCGAGGGCATCGCTGCCCATGACGAGGACATCGCTCGACAGATGCGCAACGGTCTGGCGGCAATCGATCGCGTCAGGGTTCTCGGCCCACGTGCCGACGCCCGGATTCTGCCGGTCGCCGCTTTCACGCTGGAGGGTATGCCGCACGCGCTTGTGGCGGCCCGGCTCAGCGCGGAGTACGGAATCGGAGTCCGCCACGGGTGCTTCTGCGCCCATCCCTATCTCATTCGGCTTCTCGGCCTGAGCCAGCACGAGGTGGCTTCCTACCGGGAGGCGGTGCTGGCCGGGGACCACCGGTCCATGCCCGGGGCAGTTCGCGCCAGCGCCGGAGTGAACACGTCGAAGGCCGACATCGACCGCTTTCTCGGCGCAGTGGGAGAGCTCGCCGGTGGGGTCGTCGCCCCGGTCGTCTACCGCCAGGACCCGGCCACCGGGGACTACTGGCCCGAGGGCGACCTCCCTGGGTGGTCGGAATCGGACCGGGCGCTCGGCGCCTCCTGCGCCCGGGGTTGAGGGACCGACAACATCGGGGAATACCCTATGGGGTATAGCGGTTGAACACATGGAGAGCAGACACGCACCTGAGGAGGGCGCACGTGGCCACGCTGAGCTTGGGGAACTCGAATTTTGACAAGACGATCGCCTCGAACGGGGTGGTTCTCGTCGACTTCTGGGCCGCCTGGTGCGGCCCGTGCCGGATGTTCGGACCCATCTTCGAGGCCGCTTCGGAGGACCACGAGGACATCGTGTTCGGGAAGGTCGACACCGAGGTCGAGCAGGAGCTTGCAGCCCGGTTCGGCATCATGTCCATTCCCACGCTGATGGCCTTTCGGGACGGAATCCTGGTGTACGCCCAGCCTGGGGCGCTCCCGGCAACCTCATTGAAGCAGCTGATCGACGCGGTCGAGGCACTCGACATGGATCAGGTGCGGCGAGAGCTCCAGGAGGTCGGCCAGGCCCACAACTGACCCTTGCCGAGCTGATCGAGACGTGAGGGCCCGGGCCGCCCGCCTTCGAACGGGTACGACGGAGCCGGCGTACGTGACGAGGTCATCGCCAGGGCGAAAGGGCGACTTCCCCGGGGCGTCCTCGGCGCTTGCCGTCTGCGCCCATCCCGACGACGAGAGTTTCGGGCTCGGGGCCGTCCTCAACCACCTGGTCCTCTCCGGCGTCCGGGTTTCCGTTCTCTGCTTCACCGCCGGGGAAGCTTCGACCTTGTCGCCTTCGGATCAGCTGGGATCGATCCGGGCCGCCGAGCTGCGAACGGCCGCAGGGGAGCTCGGCATCGAGAGCGTCCACCTTGGGGATCATCCCGACGGGGCGCTCGGCGAGATACCGCTCGATCGGCTCTCCCGAGAGGTGGCCGCCATGATCGAGACGGTGGGAGCGGACTTCATGGTGGTCTTCGACGAGGGTGGGGTCACCGGACACCCGGATCACCGCCGTGCGACCGAGGCCGCGCTGTCGGGAATGCCCGACGTGCCAGTCCTCGGGTGGTGCTTGCCGAGCCGGCTCGGGGAGCAGCTCAACGAGGAGTTCGGTACGAGCTTCGTGGGCCGGGACGACTCGGAGATCGACATGTTCGTCGCCGTCGATCGAACGGCCCAACGTCGAGCTATTGCCTGCCATGCGAGTCAGTCCCTTGACAACCCGGTCCTTTGGCGCAGACTTGAGCTGCTCGGGGACCACGAGGCCCTTCGGTGGTTGCGACCGCCGGGCGATGGGTGAGACGACATGAGTGAACGACACGAAGTCTTCGCGAGGGCCTCCGAGGAGTGGGACCGTCGGTATGGTGCTACTCCTCGGGTGTTTCGGGCTGAACCTGATGAAACCCTCGTCGAGCTGGTCTCGCCGCTGGCTCCGGGTCAGGCTCTCGATCTCGGAGCCGGTGAAGGTCGCAACAGCCTGTGGCTGGCAAAGAGCGGATGGACGGTCGTCGCCGTCGACGCTTCACAGGTGGCGCTCGACCGACTCGCCGAGTTCGCGGCGGCCGATGGCGTGACGATCGAGGCCGTCCACGGCGACATCATCGACTATCTCCGGTCGACCCGGGCAACCGGGAGGCATTTCGATCTTGTCATCCTCGCCTACCTGCACCCCTCCCCGGAGGAGCGAGCGGCGCTGCTCGATACGGTCGTGACGTCGCTGTCGACGAACGGCCATTTGTTCATCGTCGGCCACCACGTCTCCTCGCTGGGGATGGCCGGACCGCCGGATCCCTCCCGGCTCTACAGCGAAGAGGATCTCCGGGGAGCCGTGCAGGACCTGGAGGTATTACGACTGGAGCGACGCGGCGGCGCGAGCGACGTGAGCGAGCCCGGGGTCGACGTCGTGCTGTGGGCCAGCAAAGGGCCGAGATCGCAGCGAGGCTGACCCCCGTCGAGTTCGAACTCGCCTTCACCGACCCGATGGCCGATGTCGCCTGACAACAAAACCACCGTCAACCAGACTCAGTGCAGACCCGGACGGCCCGCGGTCCTTCAGGGTTGCCCGCCCGGATCTATTGCGGCGACCCGACCTCTCTTTAAACTTCCGTCGAACAGATCGATCGTGGGCTCAAAGAGAGGTCCGGCCCCGCGTGCTCAACTTGAGCCGGTCGCCGCAGACCCGGGTGCCGTGAACAGCTTCGGGAGCTTCTTCGGCCATTGCCCGATCGTGTAGCGCTTGCCACCGAACACGTCGACATAGGTGCCGGGCTTGTGGTTGACCGGGGAGATGGCGCTCTGGTTCCAGTACACGAACAGGTCGTTGACGATCGCGGTGTGGTCTCCACCATTCTTCTGTCCAGTTGGGCCGGTCCGGAAGTCCCACAGACCGTCCGAAGCGTTGCCCAGGACGGGAAGGGCGTGGGTGCCCCTCGCCATGTTCTGCGGTGTCAGGTCGGGTCCGGCCGCCTGAAGCTGGTCGAAAAGCTGAACCAGGTTGTAGTACATACCGTCGGTTCCCGCAGGGATCTGGTGACCCGTGAGCTTCTGGTAGAGCTTCCCGGCGAGGGAGGTCGGGCCGAACAGCAGCTGTTGCGGCGGGGCCTCGGCCACGCCGAACAGGTGGCCCTGAGCCTCGCTGGCCGGGAAGGTCTGGGCGACGGTGTCGGTGTCCTCGAGCGCCACTCCGTCCGAGAGCCACTCCGGGTAGTAGTTCTGGGCCGCCGCGGCTTTCATCAGCAGGGAAGCCGAGTAGGGGTCGCAGGCCAGGTTGATCGTGGTATCGCCATCTGCCTTGAACTTGATCGCCGCTTGCTGGGCCGACTGCTGGAAGGTGGAGATGTCCAGGTTGTAGGTGAAGAAGTCAGGAGCCGTGCTGGCCGGCAGGTGGTACCGGTTCTTGAGCAGCTTGTTCATCGAGCTATTCGGGTTCCCGTTGCACTCGATGTACTGCTGCACGTTCGGGATGTAGGTCCCGATCCTGCGGATCTTGTTCCGCAGACTTGCCGAACCGGCGTAGATGGCCTTCTTGCCGGCGAGGTAGTTCGCGATGAGCTCGGCCTCGTTGGTGCTGATCCGCTGGCAGTCCTGCGTGATGTTCCAGACATAGGGGTTGTACTGCTCGAACCACTGCTCGGAGAAGTACGCGCCACCGGCGAACTCGACCAAGCCACGCTGAGCTGCGCAAACGGAGAACGGCCCGGTGCCACCGCCGCCCACCCGGTTCGGGTCGCCGATGATGTCGGGAGCGCCCAACTCGCCAAAGGCGTGCAGCGTGTGCGCAATCGTATCCGCGTCCGCACAGGCCTGGGACTGTCCGCCGTTCAGCGCCTCGGTCGTGGCATTGCCGACCGCATCCTCTTCGACCAGTTTCACCTGACGCCCGTACAGGTCGTAGACCTTGTTGAAGTAGTTCAAGAACACTTGGGCCACCTGGTCGGTCACCGCCGGCAGGGCGATCCCTTCGTTCTTGGCCTGTGCCGCTGCCTCCTGGGAGTTGGCGGTCTGGGGGAATGCCCGCTGGGCAATCGTGATCGTGGTGGCGGTTACCCCGTTGTATGTGGCCCCGCCGTTGTTGCCGGACCACTTGGCGATGCAGGGGGCCGCGTACGGGGAGTTGAACTGCCCCTGACCGGCTTTACAGGCCTGACCGGAGATCGCTTTTCCGCTGCCGATCGTGGTTGTGCCGGACGCCGGGTACTTCCACGGATAGGGCCCTTCGCCCTTCGCCTTGCCCGCCGAGGCGGCGGGCACGACGGCCATCAACAGCACGACCGGAATGGCGAGGGCCACAGCCAAGTGGCCGATCCGGTTAAAGGGGCGCCGAGACTTCGAAGGCCGACCGCCTGCCCCCTCGCGCCAACCCCATCCGCGTAACGACATGTCGCCGCCCTCCCCTCCGGTTCTGTTCCGTCCGGCGTCGTCGAATCGTTCCCACACGTCGTAACACGTTTGTCATCCGAGAGCAACCTATTCCCCTGGGTGCGCCATGTTCCCTGGTCAGAGGGCTGAGATCGTTCACGGCCTTGGGCCGTGGGCACCCCGGTTCTCCCCTCCCGCAGCCTCGCGAAGCCGCGGAGCCACGACGCTGAGGTCCAGACCGAAATGTGGCCTGTCGGTCCCGAGGACGGTGACCCGCGAGTCGGGCGGTCCGGCCCTCGTCCGTCTCGTCATCTCCCGCGTGTGGCCGGATCGCGAGTGTTGGGCTTCACCGTGGTGCTTCGCACCCCAGTGCTGGAAGCGACCTCGCCCTGACGTCCGGGCTTGGAGGCACCTCGAAGCTGGTCGAACAATTCTTCGATGATTCACCAGGGGCCAGCCAGCTCGATCGAGTCGATTGAGTGCACTTGCTTGCGTTGGTCGGCGTCACCAAGAACAATGTCCGGACGTCCTCCGCCTAGGGAGCACTCGGGGGACTTGGGCATGCGGGGAAGTGCCTTGCTGCCAAAGGGGGCGGAATGCAAGCGAATACCGTGATACGCGGGTGTCTTCACAGGCGACGCGGCCGAAGAGGCATGAGTCGCCTGGCACGCTTTATGGGAGTGGTTGGAGTGTTGTCGCTCGCAATGGCGGTTGTACCGATGACGACCGGGGCAAGTGGAGCGGCATCGGCGGGGCCGAAGCTGGCAACCCACGGACCGAAGGGCGAAGGTCCGTATCCGTGGAAGTACCCGGCAACCGGCAACACCAAGGTCGGCAGCGGGAAGACGGTCGCTGGCTTGTCCTGCTCGAGTGGAAAGCCCCAGTTCTCGTCGCCTTATGCTGATCCTTGCATCGCCAAGTGGAGTGGCAACAATGGCGGGGCCACCTACAACGGGGTCACGAAGAACACGATCACCCTTGCGATGAGAACCTTCCCCCAGACAGCCAACTCGCAGGAGATCGTTGCCGTTGCCAAGCAAGAGGGCATCGCTATTCCGTCCGTGACTGACCAGGTTGCACAGGTCTTCCTCAACTACTTCAACAAGGTCTACGACCTGTACGGACGCCAGGTGAAGCTCGTTGAGGAGCACTCGGTGAGCAACTACACAGCCGAATTGCTGAATGGCAACCAGTCACAGGCATGTGCTGACGCCGACACCATCGCCCACACGCTGCACGCATTCGGCGAGGTGAACTTCACGCTCGACCCGAACGGATCAGGTTCCGGTGGGACCGGTCCCTTCTCCGTTTGTGCAGCCAAGGACGGATTGGTGGAGTTCGATGGTGGCGCGTACTTCGACGAAGCTTGGTATCAGCAGTACAACCCCTACGTCTGGGGCATCCCGCAGGAGTGCCAGCGGATCGCCGTGATGTCGGCTCAGGTATATGGCAAGTACCTGGCGAACAAGGACGCGATCTACGCCGGCGACCCCGCGATGCATACCCAGAAGCGCGTGTTCGGGATCTATGTCCCCAACCTGCCGACCTACATGTTGTGCGTGCGGGAGTCGATCAACTACATGGTTGACCACTACCACGTGGCGCGATCGTCCATCCACGTCTTCACGTATGGTCTGGACATCTCCACCTTCCAGAGCTCTGCTCAGCAAGCCATCGTGGCGTTCAAGGCAGAGGGCGTGACCACGATCATCACGGCGTGTGATTCCTTCTCCCTCAGCCTGCTGACCAAGGCAGCTGCCACTCAGAACTACAAGCCTGAGTGGTTGCTCAACGGAGTCGCGCTCGATGACACCGACACGGTCGCCCAGACCTACGACCAGTCCGTGGTCCAGGGATCCCTGTTCGGGATGAGCGAAGCATCTCCGGAGACCCAGTTCTTCGGCCCGAACAGCCCTGCCGGCAAGCTGTACCAGAAGCTGACCGGGCACACCATCCCGCCGGGGACCGACGGTCACTACAGCGACCTGGTCTGGATCTTTGATGCATTGCAGGCCGCTGGACCGGATCTAACTCCTCAGAACATGGCGAGGGGTGTGCACGCCTTACCCACACTTGGGGCTCCGAGCTATGTCTACGGGGCCTGGTCCTGGAACTCGGGGCCAAGTGGAAATCCCGGTACGGGTGACCATACGGCCGTCACGAACGACCGGTTCGTGTACTGGGACGCGAATGCCGTCTCTCCTATCAACGGAAAGAAGGGCACCTACATCGCCCTGTTCAACGGCAAGCGGTTCTCTCTGAACAACTGGCCAAATAAGTTGCCGGCCCTCTTCACCGCCGCCGGGTCGAAGGGATAGCCAGCGAATTGAGGTGAAGGTGGCCGGGATGGCGGTCGCCGTGTTGACGGCGGTCGCCATCCCGGCCCTTCACCAACCCGGTCCCTCCCCGGCCGCTGTCGGAAGGCGATCTGGGAAACCATCCCCCGGGGGAAGCCCGTTGCGGTGCGCCATCGAGCCGGGTCGGGTCTCATGGGTCCCGCATTGGACCACGGGATGGTGATCGGACCCGTGATGGACGCTTCAGCCTTCCACCAGGTGGAGGGGCTGCACGTGCCAAAGCGTTTGAGTGGGTCTGCACTGAGTCTGGTTGACATTCTTATTGTGGGACGGAGTCCCGCGGAAGGATGGAAGCCATGCCCAAGAAGTTTCCGGCCGAGTTCAAGCGCGACGTGGTCCGGGTGGCCCGCCGAGGGGATCTGACGATCGCCGAGGTGGCAGCGGACTTCGACATCTCCGTCGAGTCGGTGCGGCGCTGGATGCACCAGGCCGACGTTGACGACGGGATCAAAGACGGGATGACCACCGCC